>NZ_JBWKYI010000008.1:0-234847 GCF_059423705.1 Pedobacter sp. GW460-11-11-14-TSB4 | reverse complement strand
AAGTTACACGGAAGAGAACTATCTAAAGACTATTTATCACCTTGCGGAGAAAACCACAAACGTTCAAACCAATGCCATAGCAGAGCAAATGCAAACCAAACCGGCATCGGTTACCGACATGATTAAAAAATTAGCCGACAAAGGCTTAGTTGATTATATTAAATACCAGGGGGTTACTTTAACCGAAACCGGAAAAAATACGGCGATCGATATTGTACGTAAACATAGATTATGGGAAGTTTTTTTGGTGGACAAACTAAACTTTAAATGGGATGAGGTACATGATGTTGCGGAAGAGCTGGAGCATATTAAATCAATCGAGCTGATTGAAAGGTTAGATGAGTTTTTAGGTTTCCCGAAAGCTGATCCGCATGGCGACCCCATTCCTGATAAAAACGGAAGATTTGCCAAAACCCAGTTTATAAAATTAATCGAACTAAAAATAGGCGATCGTGGTACCATTACCGGCGTTACCCAACACAGCTCGGCATTTTTAAAACATTTAGAAAAATTAGGCCTTACCCTGGGCAAACAAATCCAGATCAGTGATGTTACCGATTTTGATGGTTCAGTAGAAATCATGTTATCCGATAAACAAGTTAATATTAGTAGAGAAGTTGCAAAACATATTTTAATCAGCAGCAATGGCAAAAACTGAATCGTTAAGTGAAGTACATCAAAGTGTAAATACGGATAAAAGAAAAGGCTGGAAGAGAATTCTGGCTTTCATTGGTCCCGCTTATTTAATTAGTGTTGGCTACATGGATCCGGGTAACTGGGCAACTGATTTAGCAGGAGGTAGTAAATTCGGCTACCAGTTAATTTGGGTTTTACTGATGTCGAACCTCATTGCCCTACTCTTACAATCGTTAAGTGCACGTTTGGGCATAGTAAGGGGACTGGATTTAGCACAGGCCTCTAAACAAGCTTATCCGCGTTGGGCCAATATCCCGTTATTTGCCTTGGCACAAACGGCCATCATCGCTTGCGATTTAGCAGAAATTATCGGGATGGCCATAGGCTTACAGCTGCTTTTTGGATTACCCTTAATCTGGGGGATTTCCATTACCATTTTCGACACCATTTTACTCCTCTTTTTACTTAATAAAGGCATGCGGGCCATGGAAGGCTTTATTGTTTCGATGGTTTTTATTGTCGGGATTTCCTTTCTGGTTGAAATGTTTATTGTAGAACCCTCACTTAAAGAAGTAGCCCGAGGTTTCGAACCTTCTATACTAAATGGTGATGCACTTTATATTGCCATCGGGATTATTGGTGCAACGGTAATGCCGCATAACCTGTATCTACATTCATCTTTAGTACAAACCAGAAAGATTGAACGTAGCAACAAAGGCATTAAAGAGGCCTTAAAATTCAACCTCATTGATACAACCGTTGCATTAAACCTTGCTTTTTTTGTTAATGCTGCCATATTGATACTTGCTGCAGCTGCCTTTTATAAAAATGGCTTACATGAAGTGGCTGAAATTCAGGATGCGCATAAACTCCTTTCCAATATTTTTGGCAATGTAGCCCCAACCCTATTTGCTATAGCGCTAATCGCCGCCGGGCAAAGCTCTACCGTTACGGGAACTTTAGCAGGACAGATTATTATGGAAGGCCACATTAACTTAAGAATACAACCCTGGTTACGACGTTTGATTACACGCCTCCTGGCTATTATCCCGGCATTTTTCACCATATTACATTACGGAGAAAATGCACTTGGTGGCTTGCTAGTGTTGAGTCAGGTGGTATTAAGTTTGCAATTGGGTTTTGCCATTATTCCGTTAATTCATTTCACATCAGATAAAAAACTGATGAAAGATTTTGCAATTAAACCATGGGTTAAGGTATTGGCATGGGCAAGCGCTTTAGCTATTATCGCATTGAACGTAAAACTTGTTATTGAAGAAATAGGTGGCTGGGCAAAAGAGGCCAATAACTGGTGGATTTATGTGATTGTAATACCAGCATTAATTTTAGTCGTTTTACTCTTGCTTTATGTTTTCTTCCATCCTTTATTAGAGAAGAAAAAGAATGCCTCAAAACAACTTGTACCGCACGGGAATGCTTTAGATATTGGTAAAATAGATAAGATCAGCTATAAACGCATTGGAATTGCGGTAGATTTTTCTAAAAACGATAGAAATACCATCCGGCATGCTTTAATTCAAGGTGGCAAAGATGCACACTATTACCTGATCCATGTTGTAGAAACTGCTGCTGCCCGTTATCATGGTAATGATGTAATGGATCATGAAACACAGAGTGATGCAGCCAACCTGGAGAAATACAGGGTCAATCTTGAAGATCTTGGATATGATTCTACACCCTTTATTGGTTTTGGAAATACCGGTAAAGCCATAGCCGATATCAGCAACAAAAATGAAATGGAACTATTGGTAATGGGTGCACATGGACATAAAGGCTTAAAAGACCTTATTTTTGGTACCACCGTTGATTCGGTAAGGCATAAGGTAAATATTCCTGTATTAATTATCAGGTAATCGTTTACCACAGATAAAATGATTCACACAGCATCAAATCCGTGTTTATCTGGGTAATTTGTGGTTTAAAAATAAGATTATTTACCAACTACTGCCATTAGCTTTTTGATGCCGCCATCTCCCGACTGGTACATCAGCAATTTCCCAGTTGAAGAATACAGGTACATAGACGGGTATTGTTTTGGCAAAAAGGTTGGAATAAACATGCGTTTCTTATCCTGTAATACCGTTACATTAGGTTTGGCATTTAAACCTTTGGCGTACGAATTGAAAAACTGAGGGATAATGTAGCCCTCATCCATGGTAATCATGTAAATATTAACGTCTTTAAATTTGGCGTAATTGGTATTCAGGATTTTGCTTTCCCGCTGACAGTGCTCACAGGTACAATCAAACAAGATAAAGAGGTTCTTTTTTCCTTGCTTGATATCATTGTTTGAAAATGCTTTTCCATCCAGTTTGTAAAAGGTGAATTGTGGCAATAAAGTTGGTTGCTGTGCTTTTACCTGAAAAGCGATAGTTAACAATAAAATTAAAAAAAGGTTCCTGAATTTCATTTTTGATATTTAAAGCCCAAACTTAAACGAATAAATACGAACATAATAATATATCCTTAGCTTTTACAAACAGATGAACATTTTTATTGATTCCTTACCCGGAAGTTTTAGTTTAAAAATCGTCGTCATCTCGACTGAAGCGCAGTCCCGAACGTTCGGGAGAGAGATCTATAGAGACGGATTTCTCGGCTGCGTTACACTTCGCTCGAAATGACGACCTTTTACCACTTCTCCTATAAAACAAGAGCCTGGTTGACAGATGAAAGGTTTCTTATTGCATAGCCCCATCTTAAATAAACCCGATTAGCGCGGAAACCAAAAGCCTTTCCTGCTTTTGTTGCAGCAAAAGCGGGACTGAAGATGCCAAATGCCCCGACCGCACATTTCTAAATATCAAAGAAGTCAAGTTTGAATAGCCAAACCGCTATAAACTTGACTTCTTTCCAAGCATACTGAAGATGCCAAATGCCCCATCCGCACATTTCCAAATATCAAAGAAGTCAAGTTTGAATAGCCAAACCGCTATAAAACTTGACTTCTTTATCTGTACAATTAAAAATTAAAAAAAATTATCACATCAATTTTTAGGATATTTGCACGGGCTGAGGGCAAAACGCATAAAGAGTCGTCATCCTGAATTTATTTCAAGATCTTTACAGTTATAAAAAGATGCTGAAACGAGTTTAGCATGACGAGCCGGCATTTTATAGCTGCATTTGTAGTCTTAGCATTATACTTTATATACAATGGTATATATTACAACAACCTATACATTAGTACAATTTTGAAAAACGACATCCACATAAAGAATAAAAGAGCCTATTTCGACTACAATCTTTTAGATAAATATGTAGCAGGGATTGCACTTTTAGGAACTGAAATAAAAGCAATCAGACAAGGTAAAGCCAACATGACTGATGCATTTTGCATGTTTATAGGCGGCAATCTATATGTGCGCAACCTTCATGTTTCCGAATACTCGCACAGCTCTTTCTATCATCATGATATTAAACGTGACCGTGCTTTATTACTTCAAAAGAAAGAAATTAGAAAACTAAAGCTTAAAGGTGAAGAAAAAGGTTACACCATTGTTCCCTTACGTATTTTCATCAACGAAAGAGGTTTCGCTAAAATAGAAATTGCTTTGGCTCAAGGTAAAAAAGAGTTCGACAAACGCGATAGCATTAAAGACAGAGATACCAAACGGGAGCTGGATAGAGCGATGAAGCGGTAGGATAGTCTTCAGTCCGGAGTCTTTAGTCCGGAGTCAAAATTAACTAAAGACTGAAGACTTCGGACTATGGACTTAAACTACTACCACGCCTGGTCGCCCACTAAGGGCACAAACCTAAAGGTATCCAATATAATTTTTTCGTAGTCCGTTTCACTTACGCGGATCACAGTAACCATTTTCTGGGTTTTCTCATCACCCACCGGGATCACCAGAATGCCTCCTATTTTTAACTGTTTCAATAAGATTTCAGGAACCAAAGGGGCACCCGCGGTAACGATTATTTTGTCGTATGGCGCGTGGGCAGCAATTCCTTTCGAGCCATCGCCACAATAAAAAGTAGGCCGGTAGCCCATTCCTGGTAAAACCTGAATGGTTCTGTTGTAAATATTCTCTTGTCTTTCGATGGTAAAAACTGTGGCACCCAGCTCCATTAAAATACAGGTTTGATAGCCAGAACCTGTTCCAATCTCGAGTACTTTATCTCCTTTTTTAATATGCAGCAGCTCACTTTGGTAAGCAACCGTGTAAGGCTGGGATATAGTTTGCCCATCACCTATTGGAAAAGCAATATCTTTGTAAGACTGGTTCCAAAAAGTTTCATCGAAAAAGAAATGACGTGGAACTTTACCTATGGCTGTTAACACATTTTCATCTTCAATCCCGCGAGATTTTAACAACTCAACTAGCTTTTTTCTCGCTCCACGTTCCCGGTAATTATCAACAAATTTATACGCCATGAGCTTCAAAATTAGCGTTTCTTAAACGGTGATACAAGATAAAGAAATCCACATTACTGTAAGTAACACTAAATCAAAACTTAAATTAGTAATTAATACGGATCGACATCTATTTGTGTAAAAACGCCTTTAAATTCTTTGGTCGCATTAAACTGGGTGAGGGTTTCTCTTAATGCATCTTTAACTTTTTGAATCGCAGTATGTTTATCTGCTTTGATAATGATTTGTTTAATATAAAGGTTCCGCACCCTGCTTACCAAAGGTTGTTCGGGACCTAAAACGCGTTTACCAAACTTTCCTTTAAGGATATTGGCTAAAGTAAACGCAGCGTGATCCAGAACATGTGAATCTTTATGTTTGATGTACAGGAATATCATCCGCGAAAACGGTGGATAAAGAAATTTCTCGCGTTCAACAATTTCGTCGTTGTACATTCCCTCATAATCGTTATTGACCACCTGTTTTATGATGCGGTTTTCAGCATCATAAGTCTGGATACAAACGTTCCCCTGATCGGCCCTTCTGCCTGCCCTACCCGCCACCTGCGCCAGTAACTGGAAACTTCGTTCGTAAGCACGGAAATCGGGGTAACCTAAAAGCGTATCGGCATTAATTACCCCAATAAGATTCAGGTTATCGAAATCCAGTCCTTTGGCCACCATTTGTGTGCCGATTAAGATGTCGGTTTTCTTCTCCTGAAAATCATTTAAAATTTGCTGCAGTCCATTTTTCGTCCTCGTACTGTCCATGTCCAATCGGGCGATGGTCACCTCAGGATAAAGTAACCTGAGTTCTTCTTCAATCCGTTCCGTACCAAATCCTTTTTGCTCTACATGTACCGAGCCACAAGCGGGACAGATATTTACGCTACTTTGCTGATAGCCACAATAGTGACAATGTAATTTGCCACTACTTTTATGATAGGTTAAACTTACATCGCAGTTTACGCATTTAGGGGTATAACCACAGGTTGCGCAGATCAGAATGGTGGCATAACCTCTCCTGTTCTGGAATAATACAATCTGCTCTTTTTTAGAGAGCGCCAGATCGATATCTTTGATCAATACACTCGAAAAATAAGAACTCATCGTTTTTTTCTTCGTTTCTTCCGAAATACTGACTACCTGCTGATTTGGAAGCTGAACTCCACCAAAACGCTCTTTCATTTCTACCAGTCCGTATTTACCCTGTAATGCATTATAATAACTTTCAAGGGATGGTGTAGCTGAACCTAAAATAACCTTAGCCTGATGCAGATAACCCAGATAAATGGCTGCATCCCTGGCCTGATAGCGTGGTGCCGGATCGTATTGTTTGTAAGAGGGTTCGTGTTCTTCATCAACCACAATCAGTTTTAGGTGTTCGAAAGGCAGAAAAACTGCTGAACGGGCACCAAGAATAACCTTGTACGCGCCAGTACGCACTTTATTCCAGATTTCTACCCGCTCGCTATTGTTAAATTTAGAGTGATATACCCCAATGGAATTGCCAAAATAGCGCTTAATCCGTTCTACAATCTGGGTGGTTAAAGCAATTTCGGGCAAGAGGAACAAAACCTGTCCATCTGTATTTTGTATAATTTTCTCAATCAGCTTGATGTAAACCTGCGTTTTTCCGGATGCGGTAACACCATGCAGTAAAACCACCTCTTTCTCTTCAAAATACTGGTTAATCTGACCCAATGCTTTCTGCTGACCTTCATTCAGTTCGAAATTCACACTGAATTCTTCATCATGCGCGGCCAAACGGCTAACCGGCCTTTTCATCACCACAAAAATATCCTTATCGGTTAAAGCTTTTAATGCGGCTGGTCCGCAATTGCTTTCTTCTAAAAGCTGTTCTTTAGAAATCGGCAGGTTAGATTTTTGTAATTTCAGGTAAGCCAGTAAGGCATCTAATTGTTTAGGTGCCCGATCCAAAACATTAAAAAGCTGTTTCAGATTTTCTTCATCGCTATAGAAATCGTTTAATATGATGAACGATTTAAGCAAAGGTTTGTATTTCTGCACCACCTCTTCAGCCACCAGAACCAGTTCTTTATCCAATAAATGATTGATGATCGGATAGACAGTTTTCTGTCCAAGGAGCTTAGAAACATCATTAACGGTAAGTTTCTGCTGCTGTTTCAGTGCATTGATAATGATTTCTTCCTTATCGGTGAGTTCGGTATCTTCATTGTAATCTTCGCGAAGAATCAAAATCGTTTCGCTGGCCAGTTTTAAACTTGCTGGTAGAGCAGCCGCCATTACATCGCCTTCGTTGCACATGTAATAATTTGTCATCCAGGTCCAGAATTTGAGCTGGGTAGGTGTAATTACAGGCTCGGTATCTACTACGTCGATAATATATTTGGCCTCATAAACTGTTGGCGGTACCGTGCTGATTCCACTAATTAAAGCCGTATAAATTTTATGTTTTCCAAATTGCACCACTACCCGTTTTCCAACGGCAATCTGGTCGTTTAAATCAAAAGGTACACGATAGGTATAGTTTTTCGCCAAAGATAATGGCAAAATAACTTCAACAAAAAGTGTTTCTCTTTCTGCAAAAATATCACTTTCGAAAGTATTCATTATTTATCTTTAAATGCCGCAAAAAAGAGCATTATCCATCCCAGTACAAATAAAAGCCCGCCAATTGGTGTTATTGGGCCTATAAATTCGGTAAATCCTAAATGCGATATGCTTCGGGTAGCCAATAAATACAACGACCCTGAAAAAAGGATAATCCCAAAGGTGAAGCAAAAGTAAGCGATATTAATGAGCTTGTTCCGATAACGGGCAAAGGTAGAGAGATATAATAGCGCAAATGTATGATAGAACTGATAATCAACACCTTTTTGCCAAATTTCTAATGATGGTCCATCAATTAAGGCTTTTAAACCATGAGCACCAAATGCGCCAAGTAAAACAGCAACAGCACCAAAAAAAGAAGCAGTAAGAATTATTCGTTTATTCATAGTTATTTGCAAGTAGCAATCGCTAAATTAATAAATTGACAAAGAACTTCTCACTAATCAATGTAATAAATTAAATTTGTTGCACAGCAGATGAAAAAAATCGTAATTCTAACAAGTGCATTATTTTTAGGTGTAGCCTTTATGGCTTACCTCTATTTTTCAAAATTGGGTACAGATAATGATGCGAAGGACCTGGCGCTGCAATCGGCAACCAATAACGCAGCATTGGTATTTTCTTTTCAGAACGACAAAGGTTTTTACGATATTATTGAAGGGCAGCAACTTATCCAGCAGGTTTTGGGAAAGGACAAAATGAGCCTCTTAAAACAGCTGAAAACAAGCATTATCGACGACCATCTGCTCAACAAACAACTGAAAGATCAGCAGGTTTATATCAGTGTATTACCTGATTCGGATAAAACCCTGAATTTCTTATTTACCATACAGATACAGCATGTCGATGACATCAAAAAATTCTATGAGCAGTTAAAACTTGAAAAAACGATCAGTGAAAATGCTAAAGACCTGTATACCGTGAAGTTAAATGACAGCTTATCGGTTTATTTAGGCGTGCATGGCCAGGTATTAACGGCTTCAACATCGCTTAAACTGATCAATGATGCGAATGTACGTTTAACGGAAAATCCTTTTACTGAGTACATTAAGGAGAATAACCGACAGATCAAAAATGTACTGGCCCACGTGTACATCAATTTTAACCAGGCGCCGTTATTACTCAAAAATATTATTGCAGGCAACATTAACGGAGAAATTGCCCTGTTTAACCAACAAAACAGTTTTGCAGTACTTAATTATAATTTCAGTAAAGAAAGAATTCTTTTCAGTGGCAATACCGAATTAAAAAATCAGCATAATTACCTTAAACTATTCGAAAACACCGCTGCACAAAATACCTCTTTACAAAATATCCTGCCTGATAACACGGCAAACTACGCCCTGTATGCTTATGATGATTACGGCAAATGGCTTAAAAAGTTAACGAACTGGCAAGCGCAAACTAAAGTGGCAACTAAAGCCAATACAGTTATTAAAAATATCAAAGATGAATACCGGATAGATTTGAATGCGATATTCCCGGCTTATACAAAAAATCAGTTTATTCTTTTTCAATTAAGTACAACCGAAAAATTAGGGGCTATTGCTTTAAGCAACGGCGAAAAGGTAAAACAGCTTCTGCTTGATGTAAGTGCAGACTATAATGAAGATATTAAATTATTTAAATCATCCGATATCCTTTACAGTTACTTTGGTGAACCATTTAAAAAATTCGGCCGTCCTTATTATACCATAGTAGATAATAATTTGATTGTGGCCAATAATGCGAGTACGGTTCAATCATTTTTAAATGATTACAAGCACAACAGGCTTTTGATACAAACGCCACAGTATTTAGATGCGGTGAACCAGATTTCGACCACCTCGAATGTGAGTTATTACATCAACACCAAAAATTCGGCAGATATTTTCAGGAATAATATTCAGCTTCCATTTTACAAACATTTGAGGGCAGACAGTGGTTTGAAAAGTTTCGATACTTTTTATTACCAAATGAGTGCAGACAAAAACAAGTTTATCACTAACTTACTTTTAAACAAATATTTACAAGCAGAAATACCAGATTCATTAAGTAACCGTTAATAAGGAAACCATCCCAACATACTATTTTACATGAAGAAACTTTTACTTGCGTTACTGGCAATAGCTAGCTTCGGGGTTGCAAATGCTCAACAATATGCGCTTTTCGGTACTAAAACCATGTTCGATGCATTCGAAAATCCATCTCAAAAATCTTTCACCTTAGATTCATCACGAAGATTTTCTTCTAATTTCTTCCTACCCTATTTTGGAACAAATGCCATCAATAAAGGGAGCTCTAAGTTTGCCATAAGAAGATTAACACAGGAAGGTGTTTTTGATACAAAAAGTTTACCGATTGGTACCGGAGAAGTAAATCATTTTTTCGAAAACAGCAATATCTATGTTGCTGCATTCAGGCTTTTTAAATCTTACAAATATCAAAAAGAAATGGGCTTTTCGTGGCAGATCAGGTCTGATGCTCATATCGATTACACCAATGAAACATTGGCAATTTTTGATTCGTTCGAAAGGTTTACGCCCAACCAACAATATACCGGAATATTCGATACCAAGGGTTATGAACAGAGTTATCATCAATTTAGCTTTACCTACCGCGAAAACTGGAATAAAAGGCTGGCATTCGGTTTAAAAGCCAGTGTATTGAGCGGAATACTCTATAACAAATTAAATGTTTCTGACTCTTATTTATACATTGATCCTGAAGCGGATGCACTGTTAATTGGCTTGAGAGGAACTTATTCCAGCAATTTTTCAGATTTTAATGAAGTAAATAAGAAAAACTTCTTTCCCAACTTTAAAAACCCGGGTGTATCCTTAAGCTTTGGGACCAATTACACAACTAAAAAAGGCCTGTTCTTAATGGCGAATATTAAAGATTTAGGTTTTATCTGGTGGCGAAGTAATACGCAACGTACGATGATAGATCAATCGAAAATTATTGAGAACATCGAAAACAACCAATCGAATACCAATCAGGAAATAGAAGATATTTTTCTCCTTTCGGAGCAGAGCAAAAAGTTTTTAGCCCCTACCAATGCCAAACTTGATGTTTACCTGTCCAAACGATATGGTTTTTACAAACCAGGACTGGCTGTTTCGAAAAACCTGTTTTACAAAGGTGGAGACATTGCTTTTGTAAATACCTTTATTGCCAACGATTTTTCGGGAAGTATTACACCCTTATACAACTTAAATGGCGTTTTTATGGTTGGGTTGCAGGCAAAATACCAAACCCCTAATTTTGAATTGTTTATGGGCACCGACAATTTGGTCGCGACCAGTTTTCAAACACTGGGGACCATTAAAAATGACGCAACTATTGGCAGTGGTCCAAATGGTGCTTCTTTTTATATGGGTGTAGGCATTAAATTCGGCAGTGTGGTTAACCATCCGCAGTTTGCCGACGTTATACCGGGTATAAATGATAATGAAGGTGGAAGTTTCTTTAAAAGTTTATTTTCAATCTTCAAAAGAAAATAAGCTACTTAACCCTGTGCCTGTTGCTTTTTAGATTGCGTAACAACAAAATCTTTCAGGTAAAAAGGTTCGAAATAAGCTACATCTTCAAATTTACTTTTGCAGAAAGCTTCATTCGCTAATCGCGACATGTATGTTGCAGAATTGAAATTAGCCCCGTCGAATTTTGCATTTTGATGTGTTAAAACTTCAGCACACTTGGCAGCCCCATCACCTAAAAAAGTAACTGTTTGTTGTGCTAGATAATCTGTGAAACTGGATTCGTCGATAATTTTCGCTTCGGTGGGTGTGATTATATTTAAGGAGTGATCGAAAATTGAGGTATAAACTTCCATCCTACGGGCGTCAATCATCGGGCAGATTAAACCAGCATAATCAGGATTTTCTGCCAGGTAACCAGCTGCCATCATTTCTAAGGTTTCGACGGCAATTAAAGGCTTATCTAACGCATAACAGAGACCTTTAGCGGTAGAAACACCAATCCTTAAGCCGGTATAAGACCCCGGTCCTTTGCTTACGGCAACGGCATCTAATTCCTGGTAACTTACTCCTCCGGTTTTAAGCACGTCATCAATGAACAAAGTTAAATTTGCCGCATGCAGGTTCTGTCCCTGCTCCTCTTTAAATGAAAATGTTTTGCCGCTGACAGATAGTGCTACAGAACAAATTGCGGTAGCTGTTTCTATTTGAAGTATTTTAGCCATTGGACAAAGATATTAATAAAATGGAAGATGGAAGAGGTATTATGGAAGATGGGCTTGAGATTGAGCGTTATCCCGAAGTCTTGAGTCTGAAGTCCATAGGCGATTGACCAGTTTGGAGCTGGGCGTTTGGCGTTTAGAGTCGATTAACCGCTAGCCCTAATAGACCATCTCAAGATTGTGGACATACACAAATGACTAATGACAAATGAACTAACTCGAAGTTGGAATCAATTAATCGATTGATCAGTTTGGAGCTGGGCGTTTGGATTAAATGACGGCCGCATCAACCAATAGTCAAATGACTAATGAATCAATAACTAAAGAGCGATGCCAACAAATGAACTAATGACCAGTGAACTAATAAACCTCGCTAAGGAACAGGATCATGACCATGTTTGCCCCATGGATGGCAACGGCCAATACGTTTCAGTGCCAGCCAGCCACCTTTAAATGGGCCGTGTTTTTTAATGGCTTCAACCCCATACTGTGAGCAGGTTGGTGTAAACCTGCAATTTGCACCGAGCATTGGCGAGATGGCATATTGATATACTTTAATTAAGCCTAAAAAAAACCATCCAAAAATTTTATTGATGAATTTCATTGGGCTGGATTAAATTGTGAAAACGCTTAAAAGTAGCAATCAGTTTTTTCTCGATAAAGGCAAAATCATATTTTTCTTTACCCACAAATTGAATGGAAATCAAAAGCAATCCCCTGTCAGCAGGTAAAGGCAGGTATAATTTATCTTGTTTATTGAGGCGATAAGCTTCGCGTATGCGGCGCTTGAGCAGATTACGATCTACTGCCCGTTTATATCTTTTTTTAGGAACGTTGATCACCACCTGCGCCTGTACATCAGCCGGTTGGTCGACAAAAAGATAAGAAATCCGAAAAGGGTATAATAAAAAAGAAGAACCGTTTTTAAACAACAGGTCTAAATGTTTCCTGCTGCATAACCGTTCTTCTTTCCTGAATGTGTACATATATTTTTGATTGATAACTGCAGATTTTGATCTGCCGATCCCGAATTAACGGAAAAGCAATCAAAAATTATGCTTTATGCTTGCGTTCGTCAGAAACTGTTAATCTTTTTCTTCCTTTAGCACGACGTGATGCTAATACTCGTCTGCCGTTAGCTGTTGCCATTCTTTCGCGGAAGCCGTGTTTGTTTCTTCTCTTTCTTTGCGAAGGTTGGTATGTTCTTTTCATGACTGTATATTATCTATTGTAAAATTAAGAGGTGCAAATATAAAGCGATTTCTCTACAAATGCAAGAGTGATTAATTATTATTTTTTCTATTTAAATGCAAATGTAATAATTCTTTTGAAAAAGATGCCTTAGAGGCATTTATAAATATTTTATTGTACGGTTTATTGTTTTATCAAACGCGTCTACTACCTATGATTCGTTCTGATGGGACCTATCGTGTGGAAACATCTTTGTTAGCCTGTATTTTTTTGACATGTTCCAAAGGCGATCTGTCCTGTGTCCTGAAGCTTCGGTATCAGCATCTTTCCTGCTATTAAGAGCTCCTTATCCTTAAAAAACTATCTTGTGGTCACAAATATCATTATTTTTTCCGCTCTCTGCCGCGGGGGCATGGTACTTTGGAGCGCCAAAGTACCCAAAGCGCTTTGTCAATCCGGCAAGGTGGCTTCTCACTGCCCCAGGCTTATCAAAAAAACAGCGGCACTTCGTTTTGTGTTCAATATCTTTTAAAAGCTGGGAATCATGATTATTGAACACAAAACCACTGCGTTTAAGGTTTGGTAGTGCTATTTGTTCTATTCTGCAACTGTTTTTTTGATTTTTCTGCCACTTGGGATTGACGAAGTTCTTCGGCAAAGCCTGAACTTTATTAATGTTGGTTAGCAAAATGCATAAAAACCCAAATCAAAATATGGGTCTACGCGATGGGACGGTCTAATGTTCTCCTTTCACACGATTACCTGTGTTATTTATTTCATCAAACGTTCCTACGGAACGAAAATATGCATATGGCATTTTTTCTACCAATGATTCGTTCCTATGGAACGAAATAAGCAACCCGTGATCAATATCCCCTGTTTTAGTATAAGGCGCTAGAAAGGCGCAAACCATTAATAGCAGCACAGCAGATGTAAAATAAACCTGATTGGAGTGATCCCGATTCTTCATCGGGAATAACGAAAAGCAGGACTAACAATAACTTCAGCACTCAATTGCTTTTCAAATAAAAACTGTTTATTTCTGTCGGTGAAACACCGACCGATAGATTCAATCAAAGGGCAATTTACAAGCCCAGTGCGGCCTTCAGTTTTACATAACCCGTTTTACTCACTGGCAGCCAGATATCAGACTTTAACAGCACCACATAGCTGTCTTTCTCTTTTAGCTCAATTTTGGTTACCTGGGCCAGATTAATGATGTACGACCTGTGTATGCGGATAAACTGGCTCACATCGAGCGTTTGTTCGAAATAAGCCATGGTTTTGTTCTTATAGAAAGCACCATCAGTGGTACTTAATTTCACATAATCATCATCGGCCTCTAAATAGTTAATATCAGCAACCGGAATAATTTTAATTACACCATCTTTTTTAACCACTACCCTGTTATTTTGAGCAGGACTTAAAGCTGCCGCATCCAAAACAGCCTCAGTATTTTCGTTTTGGTTTAATTTGTTCGGTAATTTTTTAAGGGCTGCATCGAAGCGCGATTTATCAATAGGTTTAAGCAGATAATCTACCGCATTAACCTCAAAAGCTTTAATGGCATATTCATCAAAAGCCGTGGTAAAAATTACGGCAGGTTTATCTTCAACCAGCTCGAGCATTTCGAAACCGCTGATTTTAGGCATCTGTATATCCAGAAAAATTAAATCGGGTTTATGTAAAGTAATGGCTTTTAAACCTTCGAACCCATCACCACATTCGGCCACAATTTCTATTTCTGCATGATCTGAAAGGTAATATTTTACAATATCTCTTGCTAAAGGCTCATCGTCAATTAGTATTGTTCTGATCATTTTTTTGTGGAATTTTTAGGGTGGTAATATATAAATTATTTGCCTCAATATCGGTTTGTAACAGGTGGGTATTCGCAAATAACAGATATAACCTGCGTTTAATGGCACTTAAACCAAATCCGGTTCCTCCGGCAGCCTTCATTTCCGGATCAAAAGGATTTTGTACACGTAATTGCAAAATATTATATTCAACAGTAACATCTATTTTAATTGTTATACCTGCCGAGGTGTTATAAAGTCCGAATTTTATGGCATTTTCTACAATGGGCTGTAACAATGTGCCTGGTAAACAAAGATTTAAGGTATCATCGGCAACATTAACCTCGATGTTTAACCTGTGGCTAAACCTTACCTTTTCGATATCGAGGTACAACTGGATGTATTCCATTTCTTCCTCTACCGAAACCCATAATTCATCATCGCGTTTTAGGGTACCGCGAAGAAAAGAAGCTAATTTTGTAATCATTACCCCAGCCTCTTTCGGATTAACCATGGTTAGTGCAAATACCGAATTTAAGCTGTTAAAAAGAAAATGCGGCTGTAATTGGTGCCTTAGCTTATTTAACTCAGCCTCTTTAGCCAAACTTTTAGCTGCTGATAGTCTTTCGTGTGTTTCTGACTGTTCTTCTAACCTATACCATAAAATATTAGCTAGGGCACACCAGGCTAAGCACATAAAAGAAATTAAACCCCTGAAGGCAAAAGAAAAATTATAGAAATCCTTATACTCTTTATAATCGGAAAAAATATAGAGCACCACATATTTTGATGCATAAATAATAACAAAAGTAAGTACAAGAGTGATGATCAGCACATACAATATCCGCTCATTTTTCGGTTGGTAATACCCAAGCATATTACTAATACCAATGCAAGCCAAAGCCAGCAAAAAGTTATTGGTTAAGCTATCGGTTATCGATATCCACCAGGAAAAATTAACTACATAATGCAATCCGACACCACACAATACCGTCCACACTATTGCAATGGTAAGCGAGATTTTCTGTATTTGCGGAACGGATAAGGGTCTAGTTGTCAAAATGGTTTTGATTAGTTAATGATTTATTGCGGTGCTCCAGCTTTTCCAGGTACTGTGTAACCGATTTAGGCTCAACAATCCTCGAACTTACTTCTACACCATCAGCAAGTTCTTCCACTGCCGATATTCCGCCTATACCTATAAACTTCCATACTACTTTATCACCGTTACAATTATTAAAAGGAGGATTAAAATGTACAGCATTCAATTTAGCTTTATCTAAAGCCTGCGCAATCCCATCTGCCTGGATTAAACGCGTTTGTTCATTAAACTGGGGTGTATGTTTTCCCTCACCACAAATTACCTGATAGATACAATTTACTGCAAACCATTTCATAGGCGATGTTTTATCATAAATGTTTAGAAACTTTTAATTTCGATGCCTCCAAATAAGGCCGTCCCATCTAAAATCAATGTTTTTTTCATCTCTGCTACCGGCATTACATGCGATCTTTTATCTTCAACACTACCAAATAATGCCGTTACGTTCGATTTTATTGCCCAGTTTTGGGGTACAATTAATTTAATGCCTCCAAAAACTGCTGTTACATCAAGCGATGCGGTTTCAGGAAAATCAGCCTGAGTCATTACAATATCTGCTCCTCCAAACACCGCGGTAATATCGCCACCCTGAAAGTTTTTAGAGTAAACGGTTTGGTTACTGCCCCCGAAAACGGCTACCACCTCTATAACATCATTATTATTTGCGGTTTTCTTATCGGTCGTTTCATCAAAATCAAAATCCGTATTGTTCTTATCTTTACGTTTTTTCTTAAACCCCCAAACATCCTTTGGCCTGAAGATTAGAAAGCCACCCACGATAACCAAACCAATACCTAAAGCATATTTGGATAGATTAAAATCCAGACCAGGTATATTATCTAAGGTATTGTATGTACCGATCAAAATCAGGATCAGCCAGGCTATTCCTTTAAAGTTACGACGAACGCCGATAAATACACCAAGTACAATTAAAAAATTAGACCAGCTGAATATCCATCGTGGAATGTTTAGTCCCATATTATTCAATAGAAATGCAAATCCGATGATGACTATGATGAAACCGCTCCAAACCCTTCCTGAGTTTTTGAGCTGGTTGTTATCGTTATTATTAATATTTTCCATTTGTGTTCATATTTAATACCCAAAAGTATTGATAAGCACCCGACCATAACAGGCCTGACTTGCAAAAACTCGGTAAAGGGCGGTAAGTGCCCTTATTTTATCGGTGAAAATTATTTTGTTATTTTGATGGCATGAAATTTTCCCTATTAATGTTTGTTCTTACTATTTCTACCGGCTTATACGCACAGGAAATAAGTAGCCATTACAAGATTTATGATGTAAAAAAACAGAAATCCATATCCATAGATGACATTGTTGCTGATATGGACCAGGCGGATGTTTTATTCTTTGGCGAAGACCACAACGATTCTGTAGGGCACTACCTGGAAGCGGCGCTTTTTAAAAAACTCCATTCAAAATATCCGTTAAAAACGGCACTGTCTCTAGAAATGTTCCATACCGACGTACAACCTGAAGTAGACGAATACTTAGCAGGCTTAATCTCGGAAAAGAACTTTATTAAAGAAGGCAGGGCCTGGGGAAATTACAAAGATTATAAACCTTTAATAGAATACGCCAAACAAAATAAGTTAAAAGTTATTGCGGCAAATGCGGCAACGCGTTACAGCAATGCCGTTACGATGGGCGGACTTAAAGTTTTAGAAAATTTCCCCAAAACATCATTCAATTTTTTACCACCCTTACCTATTGATACAGCCCGGGGTCGGTATTATGAAAAATTCACAGAAACTTTGGGTGGCCACAACATGGGCCCGATGAAGATTTACCAGACGCAAAATTTATGGGATGCCACCATGGCCTGGTCTATCAGTAAGTTTGTTAGGGCAAACAGGGGGATGAAGGTGTTTCAGCTTAACGGACGTTTCCATAGTGATGAAAGGTTGGGAACATTAGCCAAACTGGCTCAATCTAATCCAAAATTAAAAATCTTAAATATTTCATCATTTTCTGATGAAAGTTTTACCAATCCCAACTGGGAAAAATTTAAAAATCTTGGCGATTACATCATCATAACCGATCCAACAGTAAAAAGGAGTTATTAAAAAAAAGCCGCCCCAATTTGACATCGGGACGGCTATTGTATGTTATGCTTTTGCTTTTAATAAATCTCTGATTTCTGTTAACAGCACTTCTTCTTTTGTAGGCACAGGGGCGACAGTTGGCGCAACAGCTTCTTTTTTCTTCAGGTTATTGGCACCTTTAATGATGAGGAAAAGAACAAATGCAACAATAATAAAGGTGATGACCTGCGAAAGGAAATTACCGTATTTTATTGCTGTACCTGCAATAGTAAGCTTGCTTAAATCTTCCAGCCCTGCTGCTTTTAGTGCCGGACCCAAAACCGCTGGCGTAATTATATCTTCAACCAAAGAGCTAACAATTTTGCCGAATGCAGCACCAATGATTACACCGACAGCCAGGTCAAGTACATTTCCCTTAACTGCGAATTCCTTAAATTCTTTTACAATGCCCATATTTCATTAAGTTTTAGTTTTTTATTTACTAAAGTAGCAAACATTAAACTCAATACAAATGTTTAGCAAATAATTTTAAAACCGGACATATCGATAGCATTTAGGTCAAATCAGCAGAATATCTGAAATCTATTGTTTATTTTTGCCCCATTCTTTTATATTTACTATGCTAAAGCAACACTTACAACAAAAATTATTACAAAAGTTATCACCACAACAAATACAGTTTATTAAACTGTTGCAGGTGCCAACCGTTGCATTAGATACCCGTGTAAAAGAAGAACTTGAAGAAAATCCAGCGCTTGAAGATCCGAGTTTAATGACTCAGGATGAGCCAAAAAGCGAATACGATGATTTAAATGACGGGCCTGAAGATTACGAACAATCATCGGAAGATACCAGCATGGATGAATTTAATGTAGATGATTATTTACAGGATGATTCGGCCAATGATTATAGTACCAATTACAATAATGGCGACGACGATGAGGAGAAAAAAGAAACCCCTATCGCCATTGAAAGTACTTTTTTTGAAAGTTTACAGGAACAATTAGACCTTATTCCCCTCTCCGATCAGGATTTTATTATTGGCAAG
This sequence comes from Pedobacter sp. GW460-11-11-14-TSB4, assembly GCF_059423705.1. Taxonomy (NCBI): domain Bacteria; kingdom Pseudomonadati; phylum Bacteroidota; class Sphingobacteriia; order Sphingobacteriales; family Sphingobacteriaceae; genus Pedobacter; species Pedobacter sp. GW460-11-11-14-TSB4. The sequence goes on along the minus strand of NZ_JBWKYI010000008.1, from coordinate 215,847 downwards.
CAAATTATAGGCAGTTTAGATGATGATGGTTATTTACGCCGTCCGTTAGGTTCTATGATTGATGATCTTGCTTTTTCTCAAAACGTAATGGTTGAGGAAGAAGATGTACTGGAAATGTTAAAACTGATCCAAAGCTTTGACCCTCCAGGCATTGGTGCAAGAGACCTGAAAGAATGTTTATTGATCCAGTTAAAAAGGAAAGATCCGAATAATCCGATTATAGTTAAAGCAATGAATGTTGTAGAAAACTATCTGGATGAGTTTACCCGTAAACATTACGATAAATTAGAAAAAAGTTTAGGTTTAGATAGCGAAGAACTTAAAGAGGTTGTAAATGAAATTCTGCGTTTAAACCCGAAACCAGGTGACGCTAATCAGGTTACGACTAAACAAATGCAGATTATTCCTGATTTCCACATCAGTAATAATGATGGCGTGTTAATTTTGACCTTAAATTCGAAAAATGCACCTGAATTAAAGGTAAGCAGATCTTACCAGGAGATGTTTGAGCATTACGACAAAGCCTCATCAAAAGATAAAAAGCTGAAAGAAGCGGTTCAGTTTGTAAAACAGAAGCTCGATTCGGCAAGGTGGTTCATCGATGCCATTAAACAAAGGCAGCAAACTTTGTTAAAGACCATGAACGCCATCATGCACTATCAATATGAATATTTTTTAACGGCCGACGAGCGGAAAATGCGCCCGATGATCTTAAAAGATATTGCCGATAAAATTGATATGGATATTTCAACCGTATCGAGGGTAGCAAACTCTAAATATGTACAAACTGAATTTGGTACTTTCTTATTAAAATCTTTCTTCTCAGAGGCGATCCAAACCGAAAACGGTGAAGAAGTTTCGAATAAGGAGGTTAAAAAAATATTGGAAGACTGTATCGGCAACGAAGATAAACGCAAGCCATTGGCAGATGAGAAATTAACCGAAATTTTAAAAGAAAGAGGTTATAACATTGCCAGAAGAACTGTTGCAAAATATCGTGAGCAGATGAATATTCCGGTAGCAAGGCTTAGGAAAGAACTTTAGATCAGTTTTCAGTTGGCAGTTTTCAGTTGACAGTTATCAGTTGGCAGTTATTAGTTTTCAGTTAACGGTAAACTAGCAATTGCCAAACAGAAGCTTTCTATTATTGTGACTGGGAAATGAAATTTCACTACTTTTGGCAGCTTCAGTCCCGCTTTCTATTCCAATCAAGCTTAAGCACAAATTTTTGCGCACCCTGCAACCTCAGAAATGAAAAACTGCACTGGCCATTTAGCCCCGGTTGCAGCGTTACCCTGCAGCGAGGAGGTATGACGAAGCGAAGCGTAAAAGCGTAAAACGGGAGGACATTTATTGATTTGTACAGGTACTGCGCTCCACATATAAGCTCTGAATACAGCGATAAAATCGCCTTTCTCCTCCATCCTCGTTACAAACAAGGACGATGAATAAGTTTTCAACCTATCGCCCACTGAAAACTACCACATTTTAATATACGATGGCACCTTGTAGATATTGTTCAACAATAAGCCCAGTACAATTTCGTGGCTGCCATTACTTACCTGATTTAACTCAGAGGTTGTAAAATCGTACGAGTAAGTTAAGTTAACCATTTTACCAATGTTAAAGCCTGCCATTGCGGCAAAGGAGTCGTCTTTACGATAACTTCCACCCAACCAGATTTTATCTTTAAAAGCGAGTTTAAGGTTTACATCAACAGAAACAGGTGCAGGCGAAACATACTTTACCATTACCGATGGCACTGCAGCAATCTCATCATCGACGAAAAATTTATATCCCGCAGTGGCAAAATAATGTGGCGCTTCTTTACCTAAATTATAGCTATTATCACCTGTGAAACTTAATTTCTGCGGCAAAATTTGCTGTACAGATAAACCTGCAAACATCCTGGCGCCATACAACCATAAACCAATACTCAAATCGGGTTTTACCTGGTTAATTAATGCCCTGTTCATAATCGGATCTATTGGTGTATCGAAAGTAAGTGCATTCACATCTAAAGAAATACTCGAAATCCCCGCTGCAACACCTGCCGAAAGATTAAAATTATTACTGAGCTGCAGATGATAAGCATAAGTGACATTTGCATCCAATCTTTTTATCGGACCGGTTTTATCTAAAACGGCGGTTAGCCCCATGCCATGGTGCGACGGTGATGACATATAGTTTTGCATATAATTACGGTCCATCGGATTACCGGTTTGCTCAGGGAAAGAAGTCAGCGCATTACTCCATAATTGATTATCGCCCAAGGCCCAGTGTGCCGATACAAATGAAGTTTGAGGTGCATCGGTAATACCCGACCATTGTTTACGGTAGCCAGCTTTAAAATCAAGGTAATTTTCAATTCCTGAGAGCGCCGGATTTAGCAGATACTGATTAAAAATGTATTGGGTATACTGTGGCTTTTGTTGTGCACAAACCTTAAATGTTGCAAAAAGAGCAAATATGATGATGAGTTTTTTCAATTTATCTGATTATAGTGAGCGGTCCTGTTATTGTTTTTCTTCCGTTACGGGGGTTGATGACATAATAATAAACACCTACCGGAAGTGGTTCATTTTGGTAATTCCCATCAAAAGGAATTTTATATCCATTGCTAAAAAATACCTTATTCCCGTTTCTGTTAAAAATTTCGACAGTTGCATTTGGGTAAGATTCTAAATATTTAATAACCCAGGTATCATTTACATTATCGCTATTTGGTGTAAAGGTATTGGGTGGATTTAATACTTGCAAAACTTTAATCAAAACTTTCGATGTCGTGGAGCAGCCATCAGGCTGTGTGGTTGCTGTAAGCGTATATTCTGTATCGTTATCTGGTGAGGCAATGGGATTTAATACATCTGTTTTGTTTAAACCTGTTGCAGGCGACCATTTATATTTCAGGTTAGTACCTTCAGCAGTGGCAGGGATTTCGATCTGTCCACCTGCTAAAATGTAAACCAATGTACCTGCATTAGCAACAGGCGATTTGTACACTTCGATTGTATTGGTTATGGAGCTGGGACAACCATTATCACCTGTAAAGGTATAAGTGATGAGATGTGGCCCAAGTCCGGCAATTTTCGGATTAAAGGTACCATCTTCTTTTATGCCATCGCCACTATATACGCCTGGCGCTCCATTCATTTCTTCTCCAGCTTTCTGTTTCGCCTGCGTAATTAAAACGGTTCCATCGGCCTCGCAAACCGGAGCCATATCATCAAACACCAATTGCGGAACGGGTTTTAAGGTAAGCGTTTGATCTAAAAATTTAGAACAGTTTTCTCCGGAATAAGCGACAAGCCTGATGTTAAAAGTTCGGTCGGTGGTGCCGCCAAAAGTATCATACTTTATCACAAAAACTTCGTTATTACCGGGATAAGGGATGGTTTTGTAAATAGAAGCTTCTCTGCCAAAATCTCTGTAAATCTCAATCTTTGTAATGTTACCTGTAAATACGGTGGATGTATTTTTAATCATGATATCTTCACTCACACAGCTATGATCGTTCAAAATTTCAAAATCTGCTGCTTTAACATCACCATTTACCGTAAATGGTTTTCGTGCGAACACCTCACAACCATCCTGATTATTCACCGTCAGGATCACATTGTAATTACCCGTGGCTGCAGGCGTAAAAGTACCATCTACTCCTGTGGTTGTGGCGATTACATTATTGTTATTGTCAGTGTACTTCCACTCAAAAGTTAAGCCTGTTGTAGTTCCATCTGCATTTTTGGAAATATTTTTAAACCTGGCTACCCCATCTGCCAAACAAAAATCAGGAAGCTCGAAATCAGCCGATTGCGGATCAATTACAGTTACTGCTTTGCTTTTCAAGATGCTCACACATCCTTTATCGCTTTCCGTTATTAAAGTAATGGTATAAGAGCCAATAGCACTGTATTGATGAACAGGATTTTGCTGAGTAGAAGCCGTACTTCCATCGCCAAAATCCCAGGTCCATTTCACAATAGTGCCCGGGCTTTCAATCGTCGATTTTTCAGTTAAAATAATCGGTTTGCCCACACATAAACCTTTCACATCAAAATCGGATATGGGTTGAGGATTAATCACAATTGGAAATACAGAAGATGTTTCTGAACATTTAGAATCTGTCGTAGCCGTTAAAACCACATTATAAGTCCCCGGACGATCATAAATATGAACAGGGTTCTGCTCAGGAGACGTTTTCCCATCACCAAAATCCCATAACCACTGTGTAATGCTTCGCGAATTTGAATTGGATTCACTTTTATCCGTAAACTGAACACCAGTAGACTGGCAACCCGTAGCCGGTAATTCGAATGCCGCTGTAGGTTGATTATCAACCGAAAAATCGATAATCAATTCTTCAGTATTACCACAATTATCGGCATTTGGCTTAGTTGCAATTACTTTAAACTGATAATCACCAGGATTTGGATAATTCAGGTCGTTAGGATACTTGTAGGTATAGTACGTATTGTTATCATTTGGCCTGGTAAAGGTGTTTATTGCCACGGGGTTATCATCGGTAAAACGTGCTGCGCCCTCAATCTCCCAATCTATCTTAGTGGCCTGGTAAGGTAAATTTATCGTTAAACTAATGGGTTCTCCTAAGCAACCGCTGCTAATAGGTTGTCCTGTAACCGCACTGGTGGGTTGAAAAGTAAAATTCTGAATATTTGCCCCGGCTAAATAAGCATAAGACTCTACTGCTCCGTAACCATATGAAATTGCCGAAAAACCACCTGCCGCAGATAACCTGTGCTGGGGCTGTGTATTGGTCACGTCAATTACAGCGTAGCTAAAAGTGTTATCTATATTGGTAAAGTTATTCACCGGGTTACCATCCAGCCTAAATGAAGCTATATCTGCTGTTTTAATAATTACATTCAGATAGTACCTCGTGATCTGGGTAGGAACGCCTACTGATCCCAAATCAGAAAAAACCGTAATGTTATTTAGTGTTTGCTCAACGGGATTAAGCACGGTTATTTCAGGATCACCAGGAAATTGATATTGGTTGGTATTGGTTCCATTGTTTAGGTTGCAAGTTTGCGAAGTTTGGTATTGTGCCACCGCAATTGGTTTCGAACCTGAAATTACATTTGCTGAAGTAGTGAAAAAGGTAATCACTGCTCCTTTATTGTAAGGATTAGAAAGCGGAGTTCCATTGGCATTAGTGGTGCTCCCATTTACGGTTAAAACCGTATTGTCATCAGCTACAATTACCCTCATAATATCGGTATTACCATGAAGGGTGTTATAAAAAGGTGCGGTTACAAAATTCTTTCCCCATGCAGAAACCGGAAAAACCTGTTGGTACAGGTTATCTCCCCCAGCTGGATTACGACTATTACCTTCATTACAAAAAGCTGCCCAGGTATTACCTGTAAATACAGCTATAGGATTACAGTTTAAGGCTTTGATGTGGCTTCCGGTTAAATCACCAACTGATTGATATTGATAAACATCGCCTCTATTTAACTTAATGGTAAAAGTGGCATCAGCGTTTCTTCCTCCGTATCTTTCGTTTTGTTTAGGCGTAATTTCTACATCAGTATTATCAACTGTTGCTACAATTGTAAATTGCGAAAAACCCTGTTGATTTCCATGATTTTCATAACTAAAGGCATAATACTCTTGTCCCAGCGTATTGGTTGGTAAGACTAAGGTACCACCCGTACGGGCATTATTGGAAATAATACTATACAATGATATGGCCTTCGTTGTAACCACATGAATGGCTTTATTGGGTTCTATTAAATTGGAGCTGCCCATCAACACCGCGTAAGTATTGGGATTGATTACAAATGGCAAACAGGTATTTGCAGGTATGGTTGCACCTGCCGGAGAAACTAAAGTATTACCAACATAAACTTCATATTCGGTAGCCTGATCTGCAGATAAAAACAAGGTTAACCTCGACCTATCTCCATCAATATGCCCTGCATAAGGAACATAAAAATCTTTTCCCTTATTTGATGTGTTTTGAGCAAAAGACAAGGACCTTGCAAAGAGCAAGAAAAACAAAACCAATAACCAATGTCTGCTCATTACCTATCAGTTTAGTTTGAAAACGTTATACATGTTTGTTTGATTAGATATGCAATATACTATTAATCAAATCACAAGAAAAAACAATTATTAGAATTTTAACAATTTTTAAGTAGAAAAACGGCCTTTCGTGTAATAAACTGAATGAGTAGTGTAAAAAAGTTTCAGATGCGAAAGTAATGACTTAGAAAAAAGGAATATCATGTAAAACAAAAAAGCCACCTTATTAAAAGTGGCTATAAGATAAATATTCAGTTATTGCCTTGATCGGACTGATCGCCGCTACCGTATTTTGCAGAGAAATCTTTAGCTTTCTCATCTGCAACACTATCGTTATGATCTTCAGGTTCCAGATTTTCGTCTAAGCGGTCGTTCCAATCATTTAATCCCTTTTCAGGATGTTTTGCATTTTCTGCTGTAAAATCAGATTTTGATTTAGCCAGATCTTCTTTTTTATTTTCCATGTTGGCGTTTATTTTAGATAAAACAGTGCCGCTAACAGAAAGTTTGGTTCAGTACGATTATTTAACAGGAGGTTCATCTTTGGCATCCTTAAATTCTTTCACACTTCTCCCAATTCCCCTCATCAATTCCGGTATTTTTTTACCACCAAAAATAAGCAGGATAACCACTCCTATTAAAATAATTTCTATTGCAGACATATCTTTATATTTTTCACAATATACGTTAATTCTTATGAAATGGATTGTTAGTGATTGGGTTAATCGGTTAATTGTTTAAATCGGCGAATTGACAAAACTACAGACTTAAGCCTTCGGACTAACGATAGGATAGTCTACACCAAACACCAAGCGCCTAACCCTAGACTAGCAAGGCATTTAAAGTCCTCTTTTTGATTTTAGGCACCGCGCCATGACGCATAAATTCGGCAAAACCTTTTAATTGTTTGATTGACTTAATGGCTTCGTATCCTTCATAAGAAGTTCTGATTTTGTTTAGCAGCATGATATCTGTTTTAAACAGGTCACTTTCAACTAATATCCCTTTATTCAGAAATTTCTTAATCAGTTCGGCCATTTTGCCATTGGCATATAAATTAAGTGGTAATTTAAACATATCATTATTGAGCTTTTCGAAAGCTTCATTGATCCAAAGCACCTCAGTCTCTACATTCACGGCTATTTTTCCATCCTTCAAAACAACGGAAGTCAAAAATTCGCGGGCACGCTGACGGGAAATTATCCCACCATGAACCCCGTCCCGTAAAGTATAATCCAAACGATCGGCACAGAGCGCTGGCAAGGGTTGTTCTAAAATATCAAAAGTACCGTACAAAATCTGGTTAACATTGTATCCATAATTTAACAGTACATCAGGCACTTCCGATTTACATAAAACTTCTGCAAAAACCTTTTCATGATAATCTTCATCTGTATTGTCGAAAACATAATCTCCCACATGAGAAAAAGCAGTATGCGAAATATCGTGCAGCAAACCGGCAATTTGTTCCAGTTCTGAGCCACCTAACATCCTGATCAACATGGTTACGCCAATGGCATGCTCCAGTCGCGAATGACAGATATCCGGGTTGACCAAAAATATAGCCCCGCTTTGATGGATCCCGCCCAACCTTTTTAAAGTATCCGTATTTAACAGATCAGAAAATACCGCCGGCAATTCCATTTTGCCATACAAAAAATCGTTTACCTGGATCATGTTGCTTTATTTAGTTATAAGGAATAATCAGCAGTAAAAATACTAATTATTTTAGCTTTATTATAAAAAATTATCCACATTAAAACTTTAATAAACTAAATTAATTAGCCATAAAACTACTTTCAAATATTTTGAAAGCTATTATTACAATTTCATGATCAACAAAAAAGCAGCAGTAAAAACAAGCCTATAAATTAAACGTTATACTTGTAAAAAACAGCTATATGGCAACTGCTCAGCAAATTAGAAAAGCATATTTAGATTATGTTTTAACCAACGATGAAAAACCAAAATCGGTTTATATTTTTGTGAAAAAGCTTAAAATTACCGAGGCTGATTTTTATCAGTTTTTCTCTTCTTTCGAAAGCATAGAAAAAACAATCTGGTTCGAACTTACCTTCGAAACCATTAGCAAAATCAAAGAACAGGAAGTTTGGCCCCAGTATACTTCCAGAGAAAAAATGCTTTCTTTCTTTTACAGTTACCTGGAAAACCTGAAAAACGAACGCAGTTTTGTGATTTACAGTTTAAAGAATCACCATGGTAAATTTTCTACTCCTGATGTTCTGGCTGGCGTAAAACCCATTTTCGAAAATTTTGCTCAGGAAATTATTGAAGAAGGTTTAGATAGTGGCGAACTTGCTGAACGTCGTTTTTTAAGTAAGCGTTACAAAGATGCATTATGGATTCAGTATGCTTTTATTGTTAATTTCTGGATCAACGATGATAGCGAAGGTTTTGAAAAAAGCGACGAAGCCATCGAAAAAGGCATCAATGTCACTTTTGATCTTTTTCAGCATTCGCCAATTGATAATTTATTGGAATACGGAAAGTTTTTATCCAGAAATGGGAAGTTTGCAGATAAGATGAGGTTTTAAATACCAGATGAAGACACAAAAAAGTATTCCAACTACCAAGGTAGAGCGTTCGGCAAAATTTGTTAAAACCGGTATTCAGATTGGGGGCAATTATATTAAACATTACTCCAAAAAATTGTTTAACCCTGAAATGGACCGCGAACAGCTAAACGAAGATAATGCCACCGACATTTATAAATCACTGAGCGAATTAAAGGGAAGTGCCTTAAAAATTGCACAGATGCTGAGCATGGATAAAAATATCCTGCCAAAATCATATGTAGATAAATTTACCCAGTCGCAATACAATGCCCCGCCCCTTTCGGGTCCATTAATTGTCCGGACTTTTACCAAAAATTTCGGTAAAACACCTGAAAACATTTTCGATAGTTTTAACTTAAGCTCCAGCAATGCAGCTTCTATCGGACAGGTGCACCAGGCAACGCTTAATGGTAAAAAACTGGCCGTTAAAATTCAATATCCAGGTGTAGGTGATAGCATTTCTTCTGATTTAAAACTGGTAAAACCTTTCGCTTTCCGTTTATTGGGCATGTCGGAAAGGGAATTGAATATCTATATTAAAGAAGTTGAAGAACGTTTGCTCGAAGAAACAGATTACGAACTGGAAGTTAGGCGTTCAATAGAATTTTCTGAAGCCTGTAAAAACCTCTCTCATGTGATTTTTCCGAAATATTATCCCGAATTATCTGGAAAGCGGATCATTACCATGGATTGGATTGATGGCTTACATTTAAAAGAGTTTTTACAAACCAATCCTTCTCAAGCGCTGCGAAATAAAATCGGTCAGGCGCTGTGGGATTTCTACAACTTTCAACAGCACGAACTCAGGGCCGTACATGCCGATCCACATCCGGGAAATTTTATGATTACGCCGGACGAAAATTTGGGTGTAATTGATTTTGGCTGTATTAAGGAAATGCCTGATGATTTTTATTACCCGTTTTTCTCCTTAATTTCAACTGATGTAATTCATGATAAAAATAAAACGATAGATGCTTTTAGAAAACTGGACATGATTCATGCAGACGATTCTCCTGAACAGGTTGAGTTTTATCATCAATCGTATAGAGAGATGATCAGCCTGTTTGCCAAGCCTTATACCAGTAAATCTTTCGATTTTAGTAAGCCTGACTTTTTTGAGCAACTGTATAGGTATGGTGAAAAGATTTCGAAAATGCCGGAATTTAAGCAGGCACGGGGCGTAAAACATTTTATTTATGTTAACCGGACTAATTTTGGCCTGTATACGATATTACATGAATTAAAGGCAACGGTTAAAACAGATACTTATAAACCTAATGTATAGTGCATAGTTGTCATTTCAAGCTCGGGGCTTCGAGAAGAAATTTATATTACTTTGATATTGGTCCTTCCTTACTGGATGAATACTAACCATTAAGGAATTAAGAAAATTAAGGTTTTTCTAAGATGTTATAGAGGAAGTTATCTCTTTGGAAGATCCGTCATTTCGAGCGTAGCCGAGAAATCTATGAGTAAATTTTAATAATACAACTTATAAACTTCTCTCTCTAAAGTTCGGAATTGCTCTCCAGCCGCAAAAACGACCATTCGATCGAATAAGCTATTTTATGAATTTTTCTTTACTACTTCAACCATATGATCGATATCAAATGGTTTTTCGATATAGTCATCAGCTTTGCAATCTTCGGCCTGTTGTGGTAAGTTATTTGATGTTGAGGTTAGCACGGCCGATACATCTTCGGTTTCAGGGTCAGATTTAAGTTCTTTAATCACCTCTGATCCTTTCTTTTTACCCTTGATGTGATCATCTACAATCACTACATCGGGTTCAATTTCATCTATTTTATCTATCGGCTCGGTTGTCAATGATGCCGTAACATCAAAGCCTTCCTCTTCCAATACCTGGTCCATTATATCGAGGATATCTTTATTATCCTGAACAAGTACAACCTTTTTCTTCATAAATAAACAGACTAAATTCTCACTAAAGATAAAGAAAAAGACTAATCCAATAATAAATCTTAAAATATTTTACAATTGGTTAGTAAATGTTGCAGGTTTTCGTCTTGAATTAATGCCTGTTCGTCGAGTATTACCTATCGATTGTATAAAAACGCAACATGGCCTGCAACGTTTTTCATTTCATTGCGTCTTATCTACAAAACTACAACAAAAAGACTTAAACATTTAAATAACAATTAATTAACATTTAATTATTAAATAAAAATATTATGAAAACCTCAATCAAAACCCTAATCGCAACTTCATTAACAGCAATCGTTTTATCTTCAGCAGTATTTACTACAAGTGTTTCTGCAACAGAAAAAGAACCGGATGCCATTTTAAAAATATCGGCTTTTAAAAGAATTTCTGTAAAAGGAAATGTAGAAGTAACCATTATCCAGCGGAGTAATCCTGGCATTTCTTATACTGATGACAACACCGGAACAGCAAAGGTGATGCAGGATGGTGATAATTTAAAAATCGCTTCTACCAGTACCGAAAAAGCAAAATTAACCGTTTATGTAAACGATTTTTACAGAATTGAAGCTTCAGAAAATGCAATTGTTAAAACAGAAGGAAAACTAAGAACTAAATATCTTCAGATCTTTTTAAAAGGAAATGCACATGCCGAAATCAATACCAGCTCAGAAGGTTTATATACTGTAATTTCTGATCAGGCAGATTTAAAATTAAGTGGTTCTACTGATAACCATACTTTAGTAATGGGTAAATCGCAAAAATTAACCATCGATAGATTTGCAGCTTTGAAAACCAACATCAGCTCTGTAGAAACTGTGGCTGTTGAAAAAGAAATTGCCGCAATCAAATAATCATAAAACACACCAATGAAACAAGGCTTTCTGATCGCAATCAGAAAGCCTTTTGTTTTTAAAGGTGATTATATTATAAACTTCTTTAATTCTATTTTCATTTTCTGCTGGTTTCGGTTAACCTCCAGTTGAATTTTATTCCTGGCTAAAACCCTCAATTGTTGTGTGATCTGATCAACAGATTCGGGCACAAGCTGATTAACTTTTATCAGTTCATCACCCTTTCTCAAACCCGCCTGATAAGCCAAACCATCCTCATCAACATTTTTAACAATAAATTTACCACCCTCTTTCTGGAAACCCAAACCCAGTGCATACAATGGTACAATTGGTGTTTCGAAATTTTTATTCGGACTTAACTGGATATAGTTTAAACTATAATTAAACAGCATATTGAATTTACCGATTAGCGACATGCCCAACAAACCATGACTGTTAAAACCATATGGATTTTGTTCTTTGGGCAAATCGACCGTTACCACGGGGTTGTTAAGATTATAGCCTGCAATACTAATTGCATCAATCCCTCCAATTTGCGCTTTACTAATCTGATTGGTTAAATCCATCGAAGCACTTGATCTTTTATTTCTCAATTTATCAACCAGGCCATTTACATAAGTATTTAAAAAATAATTACCTGAAATACTGCCACCATTACCGGTATCAAACATTAAAATACTGGGATAATTAATGCCATTCACTTTTAATGTAACTTCTAATTTGGCTGTATTTCCATTCAGTTTTACAGGTACTTTATTTCCTGTTGATTGATCAAAATAGCCGAAATTATAAATACTCATCAAGTTATCGTCTAAATTAACGGCAACCTGATAATCTTTTAAAAGATCAAAGCCAATAATGCCATCCATTGGCTGGCCTACTACCTGCGATAAAGCATTTAAATTGGCAACAACAACTTGTTTCCCCCGCACATTTACACCTTCGATATTTAACGCTAATGAATCGATGGTTTTAAATTGTCCGCCCTTACCCGCTGTTTTAATATCGATGGCTTTTTGATTGATTTTTATATTTAAGCTTGTGGCCAGACTTTCATTTATAGTTGTTGCACCCGCACCGCTATCGAACAGGAAATTGTATTTTTTACCTGCTATGGCTACTTCTACAAACATTAAACCTGCTGAACGTTTAACATTTACTTTCGACAGTAATTTAGCTGGTTGCAATTCTTGAAAAACAGGATCAGCAAGCCCCATTAACAGCTCGAAATGACCGATTCTTTCAAAAGTTAAAAACTTGCTCATCCGCAACCAGGAGATCATTTTCGGTCCAGTTTTTGGAACGGCAACCTGTTTTGCATAGATTTTATTGTTCTTTTTAACTACCGTTTCATAATAAACCGTATCTAAAATAACCGGATTTACGAGTTGCGGCACAACCGGATACACATCCCTGTCACTATATTCGGCAATACGAAAAGATGGATCGAGTGCATCGAGGATATTTTTAATATGATGTGTCTTTAAATTTTCACCAAACTGCTGCAATGCATATTTAATCTGAACATCATTGGCTTCCTGTTGTGCAAATGCATGTTGACTAATCAACAAAAGCACAATATATACTATTTTTTTCATGGTAGTTATTTAGTTGAATGAGTAGATTGATCGGCCATTTTCAAGGCCTGATAAGCATTAACGATTCCACCAGAAACAGAAATGTTCTGTAGCTTTTGCTTTCCCTGCCATTCTTCCGGAACGATGGTTACCGTTTTCATTAAAATATTTCTAATCTCCGGAGCTGATAATTTTGGATAATAGGAACGCAATAATGCTGCAATACCACAAACTACGGGAGAGGCCATACTGGTACCATGCATGCCCGAGTACTTATTATCAATCATGGTCGAATACACATCAAAACCCGGTGCAAAAAGATCTACCGATTTCTTCCCATAATTAGAGAAGCCCATAATTTCGCCAAATGGACTGGTTGCCCCTACTGTAATTACATTTTTCGCCTGTTTACCATTGTTATAAAACTGTGAAGGATAAAAAACAAATTGATCAGTATCTTCGGTAAAATTCCCTCCACCTCTTACAATCACGACATCCTTTTTTTCTGCGTACCGAATGGCTTCATCAACCAGGTATTTCAAGGGTGAAACACGTTTTCCAAAACTCATATTGATTAGCTGTGCTCCGTTATCTACGGCATAACAGATCGCTTTGGCTACATCCCGGTCATACTCATCCCCACTTGGCACCACTACACGGATCGGCATAATTTCTACCTGACCAGCAATACCTTCAATACCCAGGTTATTGGTACGGTCTGCAGCGATAATTCCAGCCACATGTGTTCCATGATCAGAACTTTGAAAACTCAATTGATTATTGCCCCAGTTTTGCCCGTCCTTAACGTCTTCCATTACAAAAGCACGGTCATCTTTCGATGCTGCAACCAATTTATTCTGATAATTAATTTTAGCCTGACTGATCATAAAATCGCCCATGGTATATAAAATATTTGCAGGCTGACTTACACTATATTTCGCCCCCTGAGCTCTTAATTTTAAAAGTTCGAAAGCAAAAACTAAATCTTTATCGTTTGCGAACTCCGGTTTTTCTTCGTTAAAAGTCTGAATAGTAACCACCTTATTGGGGTACTTTTTACGGAAATAATGATCAATTGAATCAAATTTAGAAGCCATTTTTTCCGCTAAACCGATCGAAGATGCCGTTCTGTATACATCCGATTTACGTTTAACAAGTTCTAAATATTTTTTCTCTTCCCCTTTTAATTTTGTGGTATCTACATTTTCATATTTACGGACCAAACGCAAATATTCACGGTCATTTTCGTTGGCCGTAACCTGAATATTCCTTTTTCCATCAGCACTGCCTAAGAAGTTCCATCCATGAATATCATCTATGTAGCCATTATGATCATCATCTATTCCATTATCAGGAATCTCTTTTTTATTGGTCCAGATTACTGATTTTAAATCTTCATGGTTAATGTCAACACCGGCATCAATCACGGCCACCAGCACTTTATTAGCGGTCTTTCCTTTCAAAATTTCGGCGTAAGCTTTGTTTACCTCCGTACCATAAACACTATCCTTATCGAAGGATAACAGGTGCCAGTTTTGAGGATGATGTGTAAACAGGTCTTTCTTTTTAGCTGCAGATAAACCACCTTTTTGCTGTGCATTTAGACAAAGCGGTAGCCATAAGACCAGGAATAGTCTTGTTATTTTTTTCATTTTCGTATTGATTTTTGGTTCTTTCTCTAAAGCTATTTGGCTTGGAGCGCTGTTTGAATTAAGGTTTCATAAGCAGGTTCTGATGCCTGTACAGCATGATCTTCGATAATTTTGCCGTCTTTACCAATTAAGATATACCTGGGTATGCCAGTAATGTTATAAGCTTTTTCGAAAGCAGATGAAGTTTTATCTCCGGCATGCAGATCAACACCATTCATATTTTTCGATTTCAAAAAAGCAAGCCACTTCGTTTTGGATTCGGCATTATCGGTAGAGATCGACATAAACACTACATTCGGATTATCTTTATATTTATCGCGGAATTTTAGGAAATATGGGAGTGAATGCATACAAGGAATGCACCAGGTGGCCCAAACATCTATCGCCACGACTTTTCCTTTAAAATCAGCCAGACTAATCATTTTTCCGTTAGCATCTGGAATAGAAAAAGTAGGCGCCATTGCGTTTTTAGCAACCTTACTGTATTTTTCTCTTAAAGAAATCAAATTTTTCTTGGCTGCCTCATCAGTTGTTTTTTCGATGGCCACAACCATAATTTTGTCCAACTCAGGGTTCCATCCTTTTATAGAGAGATGATAAACAATACTCTGGCTCAGCTCTTCGTTGATGATCCGTTCGTTGCTTACATTTTTAAGTATATAGGTCATTTTGCCTAATGATGAATTGTCGCTTAAATCTTCATCTTTGATATTTGCACCCTGACTCAATTTTAAGAACATGTAAAAATTGGACACCAGCGACCTAAGCCCGATAGATTTTAATGAATTAACCGCTGGATGATTTAAAGAGATCTGGTTTGCAATACCGAAGAAACGTTGGTCAGCCTTTTCGGTTGGATGTGCCCTTAAATATTGTAATTTTGCTTCCAGATAGCGTAAATCATTATAGAAACTGGCTACTCGATTAATCCCTGTATCTTTAGATCTGGAAATTAGCTTTGTTTCGGCTTGATAGGCCTGATCAATTTCTGTTTTGGTTGGGATGCCTTTTTTTTCTTTGCTAAAATTTGCCCAGGCCACATTAATTTCATTAATCAATAAATTATTGATGGTTGGTTTTCCTGCCAGTTTAATGTTGGTTTCGGTAAGCATTCCTAGCGTAGCGGCTTTCTGTCCGACAGGCCCTCCTATTACAAAGGCACCTGATTTGCGTTCAGGCAGGATAATTTCGAGACGCTCATTGGGCTGTACGTATACCGGGAAATTATCAATCCAATACACCAAAGCTTCATTTGTAGGGAATTCCAAAACAAATTTGCCGTTTTCATCAAATTTCAAGCTTTTATAAAGCACTCTTCCCTGTTTAGAAAAAGCTTCTACAAAAAATCCAGAACTTTTCTCGTTCGCACCTGTCCTACTGCCATGGATGGTAGCAGAAAATACAGGTAACACAGCAACGGCCGAAATCAATAAACTTAATATTTTTGCTTTCATAACTAGTTAATTACACCTGCATTACCTATGGCCTGCAAATCGATATTGTATTTCGTTTTATAATAATTGATAATGATATCGTATTTCTTTTTAACCAATCCAGCGGTATCATTTGATGGTTTTAAGATGGTCGTATCAAGCTCTGCTTTAGTTTTTGAAGTAATTAAAGCGATGTAAGAAAGAAAATCTCTTATAGGTTTGTTATCCTGTAGAGAAACTAAATAGGATACATAACCATAGGTATAAAAATTAGTTGCGGTAACCCCTGTTTGGGTATAATTTGTTACAGTGGTAAACTCTACGGGAACATCAAGTTTACCTCTGTTAAATATGAAGTTGAAAAACTCAGTGTGCAAATTATTTACATATGTTTTTTTCTGTGCATCGGTCATCAGATCAAAATCTGCTGAAAAGTTGCTGAGGGTAATCTGATTATAATTGGACAAAATAGTGTATTTAGTGGTTGGAGATGCTTTCATCCTTAAATTCTGTCCCAGTAAAACTTTAAATGGAAGGTTATTTTTCAAAAAATCATCAGAATAATAGTTAAGCCAGTTTTTTTGAATAAACGCAAGTGCTTTACCCACATAGGTTTCATCTGCTATATCTGCAGTGTAAGTTTCATTAAAGCCATTAGCCAGATATACAGGATTGGAAGCAAAATCTACGGCACTCCATTTATATAGGAAAAATGTGCCGTACTTTTTGTTCAGTTCTACTAATATCGGATCGTAATCGTGGTTACCTTGTGGCAGCTTATATTGTACATCTATTTGCGAAGGCGTGAGCGTTTCTTCTTTCTTACATCCCCAAAGCACACAGCTTAGTATTGCTGTAAAGACTAAATATTTTATTGTTTTCATTTTCAATCTGAGTTTATGGATTTTGGATCAAATTCGGATTACGTCTTAATGCTTCAGTTGGCACATCTAAGGTATATCGGCTATCGTTTTGACTTAAGGTAACCGTTTGAGGTGAGCCAGCAACAAGCTGGATGGTATGCGTCATTTCGGGCATGCCCCATCGGCGAAGATCAAACCAGCGATGATCTTCCAAACAAAGTTCGCGGCGGCGTTCTGCTTTGTAGTAAGTAAACAGAGCTTGCGGATCAGTTATCATTATTGGCGAATAATTAGCGGTTCTAATCCGGTTTGAACGCAAGAGATTGATATCTGCTAAGGCTTTTGCTATTCCTGAAGCATCGCCGGCTATTCCTTTTTGAATATAGGCTTCGGCACGGTTAAGATATGCTTCAGCAGTTCTAAATGCTTTACCATTGCTAATGCTGGTATTTGCAGTTGAGTATTTCGCGGAGCCCGATTTGTAGCTTACAATTACTGATGTGAGATAAGCTGTACTTCTAAAACTATAGGTAACTCTCAAATCACCGGTTTCAAAGGTATTTAAAAAATTATCTGAAATGGAAAAAGCGGCTTTAGCAGCAACACCAACAGCTAAACCAAATGGCATCCCCGTTAATTCTGTTGAACTTCCATAGCCCCAAATCACTTCTGGGGATGAAACACCGTAAGCGATTGGAAATAGTGGTGTAGTGATGGCATTGTATTGTTGCAAAGTTGGTTTTTGCAGTATAACTGCATCGGCATATTTAATACTGGCATCCCAATTCCCCATATAAAGATAAACCCTCGATAATAATAATTTTGCCGCCGTAGCATTAAATTTATAAATATGGTTACCACTTCCATTTGCCTCAAGCAAAGGAACTGAGCTCAGTAAATCTTTCTCGATTTGTGTATAAACTTCTTTAACTGTAGATCTGGCAACCGGAGAATCAGAGACTTCGGCCGTTAAAATAAGTGGCACACCTAAATCTGTTTCTGGATGTACGCTCGTGCCTACATAGGGTTTACCGAAAAGATTTACCAGCATAAGGTAATAATAAGATCGTAACGCTAAAGCCTGTCCCCGAAGGTTATCTTTTTCAGATTGCGGTCCATCTACGCGATCTACATAATCTAAAATCACATTACAACCTTTTATCCTTGCGTAATAATTGTACCAGGTATTGCTATAGGTTGGAGCAACATCAATCAGCTTATCAATCATGTTGCGCTGCCAGGTATAAACAGGAGCATATTTATTCAAACCAGCAACAATCGTTGCGTTTGCATTGAAATCAGACTGAATATCGTCAGTTAATAAATCAAAGTAATCGTTCAGGAATGATTCGGCAGTTAATGCATAACCTTCGCCAGACAATAGCTGATTTAGTGCCGCTGTTGTGGTAGGGCGTACCAAATCCTGACTGCTTTCTTCCAGGAAGCTTTTTTTGCAGGAAACAGCGCTTATTGTTAAACAGATAAGCATTAGTATTTTATAATATTTTCTCATGATCTACAGATTATAAACCAACATTTAGTGTTAAAGAATAGGTTCTGGGAATAGGTAAACTATTTCCTGTTACTTCAGGGTCTTGTCCATTTAATCGCTTATTTGCCACATAGAATAAATTGGTTACCGAAGCCATTAACTGGAGTGATTTTAAACCTAAATGGGTTACCTGTTTGTTTGGAACAACGTATCCAAGTGCTAAATTTCTTAATCTGATAAAACTTGCATCAACAACCCTGGCATTCGAATAATCGTAAAGCGTTCTCGAATACACGTAACCAGAGGTTCCCGGAACAACTAAACCTGTACTGGCTTGTGGTCCGGCTGTTGGTAACGAAGGAATAATGGTATTGGCCTCATCGCCAGGCTGACGCCACCTGTTAACAAGTTCAGATGAAAGATTCTGGAATGAATATGGTGCAGAACTTGCTGAGGTTGCTGTTGGATAGAGTTCGGCCAGACGTTTTACATTGCCTGTACTGATGTAGAGAAAGGTATTAAGCGTAAATGATTTATACCTGAAATTATTGGTTAAACCACCGGTAAACTTAGGATCTAACTGACCTGAATAAACCATTGCTTTGGTCACATCGGTAACAGCACCTGGGTTACTGGCTACATTTAACCCATTAAAGGTTGGGTTTCCATTAGTGGCATCTAAACCTGCAAAGTCGAATGACCATATTGCAGATGACGGATATCCAATCTTATACAAGCCCCCGGAAACAGCCGTTTTCCAATCTGTTAAAGAGATTGCACCAGACTGCTGCACATTATTGGTAACTTTTGAGGTATTAAAGCCTATATTCCAGTCAAAATCCGATGTTCTGATTGCACCAACATTCAAAGAAAGTTCAAAACCTCTGTTATCTACATTCCCTGCATTGATGGGCATGGTTGTTAAACCATATTCTAATGGAATGGTCTTCTGAACAATAATATCGTATCCTTTTTTAATATAATAATCAAAAGTTCCTGATACCCTGTTTTTCAGGAAGGCAAAATCCAAACCCAGATTTACAGTTTTGTTGCGCTCCCACCTTAGATCTTTATAAGCTAAACTTTTAATCAATAATAAAGGCTCACCAGATACTTGACTCACTGAAGAAACACCTGATGGTATTCTTGCAATTAAATCAGGACTAAAGTTTTCGGCAACATTTCCCTGAAAACCATAACTAACCCTGGCAGAAAGCTGATTTAACCAGATAAGGTTATCAAATAAATGCTCTTCTGCAATATTCCATTTTCCGGCAATAGACCATACCGGTAAAAATCTGTGGTTTGAATACTGACCGAAACGATTTGATGCATCGGTGCGGATATTTCCATTGATTACATATTTCTGATTGAAATTATAAGTTGCGGTTCCAAAATATGATACAAAATTAGAAACACGATCTGTAATCACTGGAATAGTTTGCCCATATATTTGATTTATAATCGCTCCACTCGATGTGGTAATCGTTAAAGGAACTTGTGCAAATGATTTCCCACGGTCGGGCAGATAACCGAAGTTGGTTTGACTTAAACCATCATATTTTGAGCTTCTCACCTCCTGACCAACCATAACGCTCAGGTTATCTTTATTTTGGCGCAATGATTTCGAGTAGTTTAAGTTATTTCTTACAGTAACGGTTTGATTGCTCATTGAAAAGCCGTTGTAAACTCCACCAACAGGCAGTGGAGATGAAAGATAAGCAACAGATCCGGGCAAGGCACTTCCAAATGCGTAACCCCTCATAACCGTAATGTAATTTGAGTTTTCTGTTGCGAAAGTATGAGCAGAAGTTTGATTATAACCGTAACCGAATAAAGACTGAAAAGTAAAATCTTTTAAGAATTTATATTCCAAATTTGCAGCCATATTAATGGTGGTTAACCTATTGGTATTGCCCGTTTGAGATTGCTCGTAGCGCGCATTATAATTATATGACCCTGTTGTAGTATTTGGGGCGGTATAGAAAAAATAAGAGCCATCA
This sequence comes from Pedobacter sp. GW460-11-11-14-TSB4, assembly GCF_059423705.1. Lineage (NCBI taxonomy): Bacteria > Pseudomonadati > Bacteroidota > Sphingobacteriia > Sphingobacteriales > Sphingobacteriaceae > Pedobacter > Pedobacter sp. GW460-11-11-14-TSB4. The sequence continues at coordinate 195,408 of NZ_JBWKYI010000008.1, read as the reverse complement.
TCATTAAAAGCGGGTATTGTTCTGCTCGTATTATAGGCATATTTAAAAGGATCAACCTGGTAAAAACCACTTGTTGTGCTTTTAGAACCATTTAGTTTTAAACCGATGCGTAAGTTATTGGTTAAATTGCTGTTGATATTTGCTGAGGCTGTATAACGGTTTTGCTCGTTACCTTTTGAGTTGCCTCTATCATTCATATAACCAATAGAGCTGTAATATGTTGTTTTATCAGAACCACCAGAGACACTTAAGCTGTGGTTCTGACTTACAGGTGTTTGAAATAACGCATCAAACCAGTCCATATTTGTAGTCTCCAATTTATTTACACCAGCAACAAACTGCTCCTGGGTAATTTTCTTATCGAACAAACTGGTCGCTAAACCTTCATATGAAACCGGATCTGGCATTACAGCAAATTGCAGACCTTTGGCATAAACTTCTCTGGATACATCTACACGCTCTTTCGAGTTCATTAGATTAAACTGGCTGTAATTTGGTCTTTGAGAGGTAGTAAAATTTGTAGAATAGTTGATGGTTGGCTTACCAATTTTACCTTTTTTCGTGGTGATTACAATTACACCATTGGCTGCCTTTACCCCATAAATCGCGGTAGATGCGGCATCTTTAAGTACTGTTATATCCTGAATATCTTCAACATTTAAAAAAGCAACGGTACTGCCCACCAGGTTCTTTATCGCATCACTTGAAGACTGTCCGGACAGCGAGTTTAATTGCTGATAATCGAACGGAATCGGATCTTCCTGGATAATCCCGTCCACTACCCAAACCGGTTCTTGATTACCGAGCAGTGTTGAGGTACCACGCACCCTTACTTTTGGTTTTGAACCTATCAGACCAGAAGAATTGGTTACCGCAACACCCGGCAATTGACCCTGCAATAATTTATCGATCTGATTGGTTCCGGCAACTTTAATATCTTCCATTTTAACAGAAGCAATAGCTCCAACAAAATCTCTTTTGGCAATGTTCTGATATCCTGTAACCACTACATCATTAAGCCCTTGTGCCGATTCCTCTAATTTAATATTCAACACCAATACTTCAGTAGTTGCATTTACATTAACTGCTTTTATTTCTGCTTTGTAACCAATATACTGATAGCGAATGGAGCTGTTATCATTAACTAAAAGCACGTAATTCCCATTTTCGTCGGTTGAAGTTGCATTCTGCTGGCCAATTTCCTGTATGGAAACACCAGGCAAAGCGTTATTCTTTTCGTCGGTAATTTTACCTGTTAACCTAATTTTCTTTTGTGATATGGTTGGTTTTCCTGATGTGCTAAAAGCTTTTGTTTTAAAAATCACCACATCTTTATCAATTACAAAGGTGATGTTGGTTCCGTTTAACAGGCTGGTTAATACCAGCTCTAGACTTTTATTTTTTAAAGAAATACTTACCCTTGGATTTTTATCCAACTGGTCGGCATTATAAAAAAACTGCATCCTGGCCTGCCTGCTCACCTGTTTAACCGCATCAGACAGTTTTGCATTTTTAACACTAATGCTAATGTTAGTTTGAGTTTGCGCTTTTAGGGATGAACTGAAAATTATAATTGCACAGATTGCAACACTTATCGTTTTTACTAAAAAGCTTAATCCAGGCGAAAAATAATTTTGTAAATATTTTTTCATTTAATTTTGAATAGTTTGGTTGATTTTTTCGATTTTGGTTTGGTTAGATGTCCGTTTTTAACGTTGATCTACATATATCCTCCTGTTTTTAATGCTGAACTTTACTCCTCCGGTCTGTTCAATAATGTTTAGTATTACTTGTATATCTTTATATCTTTCAATTTCTCCAGAGAAATGGATTTGTTTTATTTTTTCAGACTGGAATTCGACATCATAATCGTACCATAAGCTCAACTGATCCATTACCTCGTCAAGTGTGGCTTCTTCAAATACAATTTTTCCATTAGCCCAGGCCACAAAAGGTGTTACATCTACAGCTGTTTTGCTTAAAACATTGCTTTGCTGATTATATATTGCCTGTTGGTTTGGTGCTAAAATGGTAGTCTGATTGTTCGCACTTTTGGCTTCAACCTTACCCTCAACCAAAGTAGTGCGCGTAATTTTGGTATAGGTATTTACATTAAAAGTTGTACCCAAAACCTTTACATCCATACCATTTGCATGAACAATAAATGGTTTGTCGGGATTTTTTGCCACCTGAAAGTAAGCCTCTCCTTTTTCTAAATACACCTCTCTGCTATTGGCTGCATTTATGTTGACCGGAAAACGAAGTACCGACGCAGCGTTAATCATTACAGTAGTTCCATCAGCTAAAGCCAACTTATACTCGGCTCCCCTCGGAATAATTAACTGATTAAAAACCTGCTTTCTGCTTGTTGTACCGCTTTCTTTATAACTTAACAATTCTTTATTTTTATTGGTAATGCTTGTTCCACCTACCTCTGATAATTTTTGGTCGCCTTGTTCAGAGAGCTCAACCGAACGACCGTCAGATAAAATCAAAGTAGCCCGGTTATGATTGGTAGGTGCCAGTTTGGCTAAGTTTAACGCAACAGGCTCATTATTTTTAATATAATAGAAAATACCTCCGGCCAATAAAAACACAGGTAATAACAAAACTGCAGCGTACCTTAACCATCCTGGCATTAAACGCGCACGCTTTGCTTCGAAATGATGCTGTACCATTTTCCAGGCATGTTGCTCGTCCAATCGGTTAACCAAAAGGCTGGCATTTGCAATCAGTTTATCAGCTTTCAAAGCATCAATCAGTTCTCTTTCCTCCAAACTTAATTGTTCGAGTAATTGCTGGTCGGGCAACTCATTGTTGTTTAACTGTTTGATCACTTTAACCCAGATATTTTCTGTTGCGTTCATTTTCTTAGACGGATTAATATATAGTATAACATATGTTAATTTAGGGTGACAGCAGTATTAAAAAATTATTAAATAATTTTCAACTAACTGATTATCAATAAAATAAATTATATATTTTGATTAGAATTTTCCTTTACCCAATAGGATGGCGATGAAAATTACCGAAAGCGGATCTTCTGCTGCTTTGGCTTTTAGAAAAGCATAAGCCCTTTTCATCTGTGTTTTTACGGTATTAACAGAGATTTGATTTGCCTTAGCAATATCGGCATAACTTAAACCTTCTACCACGTATTGCAGAAACACTTTTTTGCGTTCATCGGGCAAAAGATTAACCAAACCCAAAACCTTTTCGTCCGTGGTTTCCTTTAATTGCAAAGCCTCTTCTTCTTCCAGGTAATCGGTTTGAATGGCTAAGGGTGTTTGCTCGGTTAATTCAACCGAAAGTGGTTGCTTTAGAAAGGTTAAAGAAAGATTTTTAACGGCACGGGTGGCGTACGATTGAAAAGAAGTTTCGATGGTAACTTCTTTTCGCCTGTTCCAAAAGTTGATAAAAAAATCCTGAACAACATCTTCAGCAGCAGCTTCATCTTTAATCATTTGATAAGCAACAAGCACTAAAAACTTATAATGTTTTTTAAACAAGTTTTCGAATGAGGCTATATCAGAGTATTCTGCCAATTTTATTATGAATAAGGATGATTTTAAGGAATATCAATTGTAAAATTAATTTAAAACTTGGCAAAAAGAAATATAGTGGTGTATTTAGAATAATTATTCAGCCACAAAAACAGGGACATTTTGTAAATGCTTTTTATTATTTATTATCTTGAGTGTAATTAAGGATCTGTATTAAACAGTTTGGGTGCTGCGTTTCATAGCCTAAAGATGCTTCACTGCGATCAGCATGACAGACATCCGTTTAATTTATTAAGCTAAAAAAAATCCCCCGGTTTTATACCAGAGGATTTCAAAATTATATTTTATCAACTTAGTGCTGTAATACCTTAGCGATTTCCTTTTCGATAGATTTGATCTCTTTAGGTTTAAGCTTTTTAGCCGCATCTGTTTTGGCAGTTACTTTATTTTCCAGGTATTTCACACCTACCCTTAAAGCTTTTAATCCGGAAACACCTTGAAGTTCATCCAGTTCCAGTTCCTCTAAATCATCGTTTAAATAACCTTGCACCTGCATGTATTTAATGTACTCCATATATTCTTTGGCTTCTTCAGGATTGAAATAAACCATGGCAATTTTATGGGGCTGTGTTAAACGTTCGGTGGTACCTTTAACCAATACTTTATCAATACGTTTTTTAACAACTTCGTAACGGATATTGTAAGCACCTTCTACATCGAAACGGCGTTCATCATTCCTGAAGCTAATGTCAATTGCATTAGAGTGGATAAAGATCAGCTGTGTAGTTTCTAAGGCACGAGGCATTTCGCCAATTAATCCTTTCGATAAACGCGCAATATCGACCATGGAGGTTAACTGCCAAAGGCGGATATTTTTCAGGTACAACAAATCAAATGGCCTGTCTGGCGCAATTTCCTGTCCGATGTAAATATCGTATTCTACCCCGTCTGTTCTGAATTTGGCGAAATAACAAGGGTAAGAAGCCTGTAAATTGGCCTGCGATTTCTCCAGGTATTGACTCACTTCGGTATTGATCAGTTGCATCGAAACTTCCAGCTGCCTGCGGTTGGCAAAACCAGCGCCGGTTTCTGGAACAATAACTTCGAAATAACGATCTACAAACTCAGCTGTTATCGGGTAGTTTCCTTTTATAATGGATAAAAAAGGATAAACTTCGATTTCTAAAAACTCATTCAGTTTGTTTTCTTCATTTGATGAAGCAAAATCACCGATGCGTTTAATCCAATCTTTACAATTGAATAATAGTTTATCGGTCAGTTCTAAAGAAATATGCTTGCGGATGGCCTTTAAAGTATCAATTAAACTGTTTAACTGCACTTCCATGTCATCTTTTAAAGCTTTATTACGCTCTATGGTAGAATTACGGATATCTATTGCACCAAACAACGGATACATATGTTTAAAGGTGATCGTTTCGATTTCCTTTAATTTATGGTAACTGTTATTTTGTTGAAGAAAATGCCAAACCGCTTCGTTAAATTTCCATTGTACCGATGGTTGCAAAGCCGTAAACTTATCCATCAGCACTTCATCCATTTTGGCATCAAATTCTTCAATACTGTATTGGAAAAGCTGCCCGATTAAAGGCATTGCCGGACGCAACCTCGATAACAATTTATCATCAACCAACACTTCCTCACTCGAATAAACCTCTAAAACACCTGCCAGCTGGGTATTGTAATACACCGGCAATACCGAATAAGAACAAACTCCTGCTGCTTTTAAAACCCTCAAAAAAGGATCTTTATCAATCTGATCGTCGTTGATTGAACTCACAAAAATCGACCGTGGGTTTTCTTTATACTTATCAACCAGCGAATAAAAAACCTCTTCTTCGAGATTGGATGATTTTGCAGAATTAATCAGCATACTTTGTGAAAACTCCTGATTATCAAAAACGAGTTTGTTGTTAACGGTTAAAAAAGGCATTAAGCCAAATTCAAGTTTTCCGTTTCCGCTAAGTGTTTTTAAAGCGTGGATTACATGCGTATACGCCTCCGTTTGATAATTGTGATTAACCAGGGCATCGCGGATACCATCAATGGCATGCTGTAAGGTCACATCAGTGATAGAGATGATGCTGAATCCTTCAAAATGGAAATTTTGCAGCGGCAAATGCGCTACCAGATACTCCAGTTCGGTTTCGTCCTGGAAATGTTTACCCAATTCTTCAAAATTAAGCTCAGGCAAATCGCCTTTATGCATAATATCTACAAACTTGGTATCGGTTTGGATATTATAATATTGCGTAAGCTTCGTGTCCTGATTAATGTGTGCATAAATGATCTCATTTTTCAGTACTGAAGTAAAATTGTAAAAACGGCCTAAAATAATATTGTAGATAAACTTAAGCTGTTTTTTCTCAATAGGCTCATTGTCTTTAGTTACCTTATTTTTAGGATCATGATCCTTAAAAAATTTATAGAATGCATTGGTGCTAAAAAAAATCTGATCTGGAATTGGGGTACTTAATGCCCAAAACAAATCATCTTCATTATCCATTAAAGGGGTTAGAATAGTAAAAATTAATTCTAAAGTATCTTTATATTGAGATAAATCTTCGGCACTGATGTTGCCAAGCAGCACATCGTCTTTTTCAATTTTTTGAAGTAAAAACCTGTAAAATTCAGATTTTACCGATTTTTCTGTTTTCAACCTGCCTTTTAAATATTCCACAAGCGGACGGAAAGACAGAGATGATTCTACCTGGCAATGTATACATTCGTTTTTATGTAGTTGTATTACATTGGTATTCATTGTATAAGTTTTGCTATAGTGTAAAATTTATAGTTATCTGTTTAATTACTAATTCATTGCAAAGATACACACTCCTAAAAGCAATGTTCGTCTGCTGAACGTAATACTTGGATATTACATCTATTAATATGTTACACAAATTTAATACCTAAAATTAAGCGATACGTATGGATACCAGCCATCAGACGAGTGTCCCATCACAAATCGCACAACTGTGAGTGATGCTGGTGCAAAGTAAACGCCCCCTCCTACACCGTGGTGCCACAATGTAGAGGCTTCATCTCTTTTCCAAACCCTACCTACATCATAAAAACCAAGTAAGCCAACTTGTCCGGGTAAAACATAACTTACTAAATCGCCAATTTTAGCACGCAGCTCTAAATTATTATAAAACATATGCTCGCCGGCAAACCTAAACTGACGGTAACCTAAAAGGTTTCCTTGACCGCCTAAAAATAAAGCCTGATAAAAAGCCGGTTTACCAATGGTTACTCCACCACCGAAACGATCGGCTAAAATGAATTTTTTCCGACCATCGAGGTTTTTATACAGCGCTATACTCGCTGTAAATTGCCCGTAAGAATTAGAATATTTGTTAACGCCTTTATAAGCCAGCAGCTTAAAATCGACATAACTACCCAGGGTTGGCAATAAATCGTTATCACGCGTATTATTGGTGAAATTTACAAATGCACCTGCAAACATCTTTTCGTTCCGAACGGTAAGCGAATCGGATGAATGCAATTGTGATGGGTTTTCGATAAAACGGCCTGCATTATCTTCCTGATTAAGTTTATAATATTGATACGATGGACCTACACTAAAAGTAGATTTAGGGCGGCGCCACCGGATGGAGGCATCAACCTGGTAAAGGTTGAAACGCGCACGGTAATACCTGATATCGTCGCCATGTTCGTCAAAACTTGTTTCATTCCCCAGTCCAAAGAAATTCTGCACATTGTTTGGCGCGAAAGCATCAGCTTTTAAAACAAAATCGCCCTTACCTAAAGCTTTTAACCACTCTCCTTTATAATTAAACCTAAAAGCCTTGGTTGAAAACGAATGCAAAAAGGAAACGGTCTGCGAATTGCCGTAAGGCTGTTTTCTGAAACCAGGATTGGTCTGTTTGTAAATCAAGCCCAATAAAACACCATCATCATTATTGTAACCTGCATTTAACAACCACGAATTCCGGCGATACATATCTTTTGGAATATAGCTGAAATTGGCAGTATCGTTTGAGATTATTTTTCTGATTTTATTGGCATCCTCTCCATTATAAGTTGCCTTATCGGTTCTGCCATATAACTTTACAGATCCATTGCTGTTTGCAAAATCGTAAACTTTAGTGCCTTTACCACCGATAATCCGCAGTTTAATGTTCGAATTTTTATTGTTCAGGATCAGGCTATCGTTACCATTATGCATGTATACCCTGATCTCTTTGGTTACTTTCGGATCAAATTTCCGGTCGAAAAGCTCGTCTTTAACATTACCCTCTTTAGAAATTTTATTGATTTTTACGCGTAAGCCATTATCATCTGCATCAACGATCTGAATCCGTTCATTTTTATTGGTCACTTCGATATCCACAATGCGGTTAAAGAAATGATAATACTGGTTCATTAACTTTGGCAAGGTGGCTATCCGATTACGCATCTGTGCCAGAAAGGCATCATGGTGTAAGGAATAACTTGGTTCAGGAAGTTTTTTTAGCGCTTTTTCGAAAACGGCATCATTATAATTTGCGCAGAAATCTTTCACAATTTTATCAAATTCCGCCTCGTCGATATTGGCGGTCCAACGACTGCTGATTTCTCTTCCTTCCCATAAAAACCAATTGATATCTTTTATGCCACGCTCATAACCCTGCATCATGGGTAATAAAGAGGAAGATTGTGTGTAACGCTGTAAAAAGCCGTCTGATCTAAAAAATACCTGATCACGATCTCTGGGTACCGGCGAATATACCGAACCATCTTTAGTTTTGGTTTCTTTCCAGCGCCATTGGTCTTCATGTCTGTCCCAATCGCCGAGCAACACATCAAAGGCCCTTGCTTTTACCCAGGCCGGTCCGTCTAATCTATTATCGTTATCGTCTGTTAGTTTTTTATCCATTTTCGGAGAACTGTCTGATTCTCCCGTTGGTTCTCTTTCTTCGAATAAACACAAGGTATTAGCAAAAGCCGATTCAAATTCGCCCAGATTATCATCGGGCGAAACCCAGCCAATAATCGGGTTGCTATGCGCAATCCCCCCGGCCTTAGCCAGCTCAGGCACCACCAGCGCCGAAAACGGGTGTTGTGCCGACATGTTATCCTTTATAATATCTTTGGCAAAGGTTTCACGCAATGCTGCAGGCAATAGTACCTCAGGGTATTTCTCTACACTGCGCAACACATATTCTTTGCCATTTTTATCTTCTAACCGTAATGAACGTGATTGATTGCCACCGCCGCGTTGTGTCGCTTTTAAGCCACCCATCATTTGGGAAACCCTTAGTACCGGAACTTTTGTTCTTGCAGCATATTCTTTACGGTAATTTTCGCCAAAAATAGCCCGGTGAAAACGACCAACACTATCATATTCGGGTTTAATACGTACAAAAATGCTATCAGCTGTAATCGGTTTATCTCTGTTTCTTACTTTTTGAGGGATGGTTTCGAACTTTTTAATGTAACTGTAAACCCTTTTAACGCTGGTATCTGAATAAATATAATATTCGTAACGCATATCGTTGTTTTTCAACTGATCAGCAACCACATAACCTTGCTGCATTTCGTGAAATAAAGATGTTTTGCCTTCTTTATTTGGCGATACTTTTGAACCAGATCCACTAATAATCTGCAAGTGTTTTCCTTTGATTAACTGCAGACCGTGTTCATGCCCGGCAACATAGGTTACGTTAGGGTAATCGCCGAATACGCCGGTTACTGATTTAATCATATCCTTATAGGCCGGATGGTTTAAATCTTCAGGACTTAACAAGGTAGAACGAAGTAAAGGATACACGGAACCTAAAACAGGCAAAGGGATATATAAATTTTTATCTAAAGATGTTAATGGAAAAATATGGTTTCTTAAATTGAAATAACCGCCGTGTGGCCCGTAACTCTGAAATGGATGGTGCGAAGCCAATAGAATAACTTTGTTTTTATTTTCTTCCAGCAATTGTTCCATTTTGACCAAAACCTCATCTTTTGTCCGGCATTCGCATTCGCCGTTGGGATTTGATTTATTGTATGGGAAAAGCCACCATTCGCTATCGTAGGCAATAATGGTTAATTTATCGGTTAATTTAATCGCTACGGGATCAGGACATCCGTTTTCGGGCATCAGCCTCAATAATGAATCACCCTGTGCTTTAAGGAAATCATCCTGCGCTTTAATTTTGGCCAAACCCTTAGGACCAGATTTATCCCAGTCGTGGTTGCCCGGAACAAAATAAACCGCAGCACCCATTTTACGCATAGGCTCGAACTGCGAACGCAGAATCTTTTTAGTTTCCTCTTCTTCTACACTTCCTGGCAGCCCCATTCCAGTGGGGTAAATGTTATCACCTAAATATACTACCGTTGTTTTTTTGGGAAGAATTTGCTTGGCTGCGTTTTTTAAATCCTGCATCTGCGCAGGATTCATTTCGCCTGCATCGCCAAAAAGAATTACACGATATTTTACATCATCCTGCGCTAAGGCAATGAAGTTAATTAAAAATAAGATGGTAAAAAGGGTAAATCTTTTAATCATAGACTCAGCGTTTGTATAAAGATAAGTAATTTAAATTTTATTTTTTTTTGGGTTCAACCCGTTAAGCATCTCCTTTTCTTACCATTAGGTGTTACATCCTTAACTTCTGAATGTTAAACTAAATTGTAATAATAGACTTCTCACCATTAAGAAGTTAAGGACATTAAGCATCAAAACCTTAATTTTCTTAACTCCTTAATGATCACTTTTTAATATAGCTTGTTTTTATCATTAAGAAATTAAGTACATTAAGGTTAAGCAATCACTTACAATCATCATGCTTCTCAAAGTTTCGAGATCAAGGCCTTTATTACAGGAAGATGCTGAAATAAATTCAGCATGACGCATGATTGAGGTAACCAACATCAATGGTTACTTTTTCAATTTAAACATTAAAATATTTCCTGCCGATAAGGCACCGCCCTCATTAGAGATATAAAGGTTCTGATCGCGGTCAAATGCAATACCTTCTGGTTGATTAAAGAAACTTCCTTTTAATGGATAAGTGGCTTTAATTTTAAAGTTTTCATCAGTAACAACCAATAATTTATTCATGGACGAAAGCACATACCACTCGTTAGTTGATGGGTTTTTAGCCAAAGCAGATGGACGAAATTTGATTTTAGCTTCGCCTGATAAATCTGCAATCTCTTTATAAGGTAATGCAAAGGTTCCACTTGCTGTAAATTTGCCATCAGCATATTTAAAGGCATAGATATCGGTCTGATCACTTTTATTTTTCTTAATTTCTTTCGTTAAAACATACACCAGACCTGCTTTCTCATCAGCAGCTAATCCTTCGTATTCGGCTTTGGGAACCAGATCTTTGGTTTTAACCACATTGGCCACATCTGGTTTATTAATCTCAGAAATAGGGAATGAATGTAATTCGCCATTACTTTTTAACACAATTACGGTATTATTTAGAATAGCTACGTCTTCGTAATCGCCTTTACCGCCAAATTTGGTGAATTTCGATTCTTTATCAGTTAAACCCAGATGAAATAAATCACCATCTTCGTCCTGTATTGCAAATACTTCTTTCGGATCGCCGTTATGAAATACAATTCCAGAGATTTCGAAAAGATTTTGGGGCATGTTATATTTTACCGGATTTGCTAAATCATAAGGAAGACTTGATTTTTCTCCCCCGCCTGAAGAAACGGTTTCAGTTGAATCACTTTTTTTATTGTCGCGGTTACCATTTACGCATGATATACCTATAAAGGCAAGGGCAATGAGAAAGCCGGGCGCTAAGAAGTTTTTATTGTATTTCATAGGATAAAAATTTAATGTCCATGGTCTGTGTCCTCACAGACCATTAATAAGTAAAATCATGTAGTCTGTGAGGACACAGACCACGGCGTTAGTAACTGTTTATTTATCGTCCGTCATTCCCGCGCAGGCGGGAATCCTAATGCAATAAGCTTTAAGATTCCCAATCAAGTTGGGAATGACGACCCTACTAAACAGCATTATTTTTTTTTAATAATTGATAAATATCGTGTTGAGACTCGACAAGAGTCCCGCTCCTTTTGACAGGAATATTGTTCATGTTTTCATCTATACAAACGGCCTGCACGTTATCTTGTTTTTGGATTTCGATAATATCTATCATTTCTTGTTTAATCTGCTCATTATAAATAGGAAAACAAACTTCAATTCTTCGATAGATATTCCGGTTCATCCAGTCGGCAGAACCCAGGTATACATCATTCTTGCCTAAATTGTTAAAAATAAAAATACGTCCGTGTTCTAAATAACGATCAACGATACGGGTAATTTTAATGTTCTCACTCATTCCAGGTACACCTGGAATCAAACGACAAATGCTCCGCACAATCATATCAATCTTTACACCTGCCGATGACGCCTCGTAAAGTTTGTCGATTAAAACCTTCTCTTCGAGGTTATTCATTTTAATGGTAATACCTGATGGCTTGCCTTGTTTGGCGTGTTCGATTTCCCTGTCTATCAAGTTAAGAAAAACCTGCTGTAAATTAAACTGCGCCACCAGCAAATGATTAAATTTAATCAGATCGGCAGAGGTGGGCTTAACCCTTTTGGCCAGAAAAATAAAAAGCAGTTCTACCTCACGTAACATCTCTTTATTGGCTGTCATTAAAATATGATCCGTATAAAAAGCGGCTGTACTTTCATTAAAGTTTCCGGTAGAAAACAAACCAGAATAGCGCATTCTATTACCAACCTGGCGTTTCACTAAGGCTACTTTGGCATGCACTTTTAAGGCCGTTACACTGTAAATAATATCTACACCAACTTCCTTCATTTTTTTGGCCCACTTGATGTTGTTCGCTTCATCAAAACGGGCTTTGAGCTCGACCAAAACGGTCACTTTTTTGCCGTTTTTTGCAGCACTGATTAAAGCATTCACAATTTTCGAATCGCTGGCTACGCGATAAAGTGTAACATAGATTTCCCTTACTTCAGCATCAATAGCCGCTTCGTTAAAAAAGCGCAACACGCTATCATAACTCTGGTAAGGCGTATGTACCATAATATCGTTTTTATAAATGGCTTCGGTTAACGATCCATCTATCAAATCGGTATTGCATAGTTTTGGCCAGTTTTGATTAGATAACTTTGGCGAATTGACAGGAAAACCCATAAAATCTTTCAGGTTATGGTATTGTCCACCTTCCATCCTATTGGCTTTTTTTAAATTGAAAAGCTTTTTAAGGAGTTCGAAAACATTGGCCGGTATACCTGGCTGGTGGAGGAAACGTGTAGCCAAACCCGAATCGCGCTTTAACAATTGTTTTTCCAGCTGCTCTGATAAACTACCCGAATATTCGTCTTTCAGATCTATTTCGGCATCCCGGGTAATTTTGAAACTATAACATCCGGTAACTTCACCTTCCGGGAAAATACGGTCTAAATGAAAACGTACGATATCATCCAGAAAAACAATAAAAGTTTCATCTCCTGTTTCCACCTTATAAAAACGGGGAAGCTGATTGGAAGGGATATTTAAAATAACCACTTCTGCATCTTCCTTCTTTTTTAGTGTAATCAGAAAATAGAGCTCATTATTTGAAGGAAAAAAGTTCGTATTCGCATTAATGTAAACGGGCTGCAAAAAAGCCATTACCTGACTTAAAAAGTATCGGGTTATACTTTTCTGAATTTCTGCGGGGAACGCCTGCCCGTAAATTAAATTGATCTTATTTTCTTTGAGCAGGGGAATAAGATCTGATTTAAGTACTTTACCGTAGCGCTGTTGCTGTTCTGAAATCAGCTGATTGGCTGTGCTCAGCAAATTATCGTCAATCTGAATGTCATTATCTTCCTTATTGCTTAATTTTTCTAAAGCGAGTAATACCGGCATCCTTACTCGATAAAACTCATCGAGATTGGAGGAGAATATCGACAAAAACTTAATGCGCTCTAAAAGCGGAACAGTGTTTCGCTCGGCTTCCATTAAAATACGCTCGTTAAACTTTAACCAGCTTAAATCTCTGTTAAAAAAAGAGGTTTCGACTATCTGTTCCATTAAAGTTTACCGTAAGCTGCGTAAGCAATTACAAATGCCAATACTGCTGCAATTAAGCCAAACATGAAAATATTATAAGCCAAACGGATCAGTTTATATTTCCGGCCCAAAACTACACCTTGCGAGTATACATCGGTAATGAGGGTTCCATATAAAAAATCTTTATCGTTCATCACCTTAATCATACCATCGGTATAACTGGGTAAGCTCATTTTATAAAAGTTGCCGAAAAACAATAAATTCACCTTTTTCTTATCCATATCTTCCTGGGTGAATTCTCCCTTCGGAATAGATGGACGGGTTGATAAAATGGATACCACAACACAGGTTAAACTCACCAATAACAAAATAAAGGTAGGTATAATCAGGTTGCCGTGATCTTCCAGTCGCCTTAACAATAAACTCACAATCAACGAAAGCATGATCGAATTTACAGTGATGAGGATATGTGCTTTATTATCCGCCATGTCGCTCAACCGCTGGTTGTTGGCAGAAGTAATCCTGAACATGGTTTCGATACCCTTATCCGGTCTGTCGTCTTTATCCTTCTTCTTTTTGCCCTGTACCACATTAGGTGCGAAGTTTTTAGTTTCGGCCAGTTCCGTACTGATTTCTTCCTGCGCCGTTAATTTACTTTTCAGTTTACTGATATTTTTTTGTTTCTGATCGCTCAGCAGTAAAGTGGCATAATCGGTATGGTAATGATGAGATTCCATAAACTGGATATCTTTTTTGCGCCAATCTAATTTACTGATATCTTTTTTATAAATCAGTTCATTTTCCTTGTGCATTAATTTACCCTTTGCTCTGAAATCGGCCAGGCCTAAATGAAATAAATCTGCGTCGCAAAGGATTTTATCAATTTCATTTTTGGGTTTCTGGGGAATTTTAGTGGCCAGTATTGCACTTTTAACATGGTCACGGATTTCCTGATTCACCTGGTGTTTGGCTAAAAAATGATCAGCCAGTTCTGCTCCTTTTGCTTCGTGGTTTAATGCATCTTCAAAATACCCTGTATCGTGAAAATAGGCCGCAACGGTTACGGCAAAAAAATCCTGCTCATTTAGCTGGTAATGATTGGCAATTTGCTGCGCAGCATTAACCACTTCCTGCGTATGTTCGAGGTTATGATATACCAGACGGGGATCGTTATGGGTATGGAAGTAATCGCCAACGTGCTTTTCTACATCTTCCTGCAATTGTTTATAGTTCATGAGCGTACTGGGGGTTGCGATAATTTAATATGTTGAAGGCAATGCATTTCTTGAAAATCTTTAAAACTGAAAAATCGTGTTATTTTTTATGATTATAAAATTACGCTAATTTTTTAAAAACAACACCGATCTCCCCTCAACAATAATAATGCCTTGTTTATTTTACAATAAGATTTAGAAATGGCCGGGTTTAAAACTATAATTAGACCAATAAAGTTTATTCTTGTTAAAAAAAGATAATAATTTGATATAAATAGCCTACTTATTAAAATCTGAAAGTTCTAATTTGCATCTTTTAAATTCATGATTGATCACCTATAGTATTTTAATCTGATGCCAATAGCCCAAACTTGAATGGTCAAAAATTCAGGATATGAAATGTAAAAACATTCAAGTACCTGCGAGTTTGAATGCTTTATCTAAAAACGGATTACAACCGATCATTTATCTGATACAAAACCGAAGCCGGCAGCGCACAAAAACCTATATAACAGATTTTTACACATACAAAGATTTGCATTGCTTTTTGTACCTGTACTTATCTTTATTACAACTATTTTGGAATATTTTTACGATTAAAACCAGATCGGTCAATAATCCCGATTTCTTAATAGCAGGTGCAGAAAGCATCACCTAAACTTTTTACCCAAATAAATAATGAAAAGAAAAAACACATTTTTTTTTTTACTCTCGATGGCAATAGGTCTGAATAGCTTTGCGCAAAAGACAATAGAAATTGCTACAAAAAACAATGTACTCATCCTGGAAACAGATCGTGATAATACCTTATTATCGACATACCTTGGCAAAAAATTAGAGAATGCGGGCGAATACCCAGGCATACAGGCATTAGATAAATACAAACCTGGCTCTGACGATCTTTTAAATAAACGTGAAGCTTATATTGCCTCAGGCTCACTTAATTTATTAGAACCTGCATTAACAGTAACCCATGCTGACGGGAACAAATCGACGGTATTGACATTTTCAGATGTAAAAACCGAACAGCTGGATCAGAACAGAAAGTTAACCAGCGTTATCCTTAAAGATTTAAAATACAATTTTCAGGTTACACTAAAATACCTGGCCTATTTTAATGAAAACGTGATTGAGCAATGGGCAGAAATTGAACATAAAGAGAAAGGCACCGTAGTGCTCAATAAATATGCTTCCGCAAATCTGACCTTAAGCGGAAAAAAATTCTTTCTTAAAAACCAATATAGTGGCGCTACACGCGAAATGCGATCGGAAGAGCAACAATTGCTACATGGTATAAAAACCATCGATTCGAAATTGGGGACCAGAACAAATTTGCTTCATTCTTCTTCGTTTATGGTTTCGATAGATCAGCCTGCCACTGAAGATATGGGTGATGTAATTGCAGGCTCGTTAGCGTGGACCGGAAACTTTAAATTAGATTTTGAAACCTTTGACGAATATTACCTCAGGATAACTGCCGGAATTAATAATTTTTCGTCGAACTATACTTTAAAGGCCGGCGAAAATTTCGTTACTCCCCGCTTCATTTATACCTATTCATCTGCAGGAAAAGGTTTAGCCAGCAGAAATTTGCACGACTGGGCCAGAAACTATCAAATATTAGATGGAAAAGGCGAAAGATCTACCATATTAAACAATTGGGAAACCACTTATTTCGATTTCAATGATGAAAAACTAAACGAATTAACCAAGGATACCAAAAAATTAGGGGTTGATGTTTTTTTACTGGATGATGGCTGGTTTGGCAATAAATATCCACGCAATGGCGCCACGTCTGGTTTGGGCGATTGGCAGTATAACAAACAAAAATTAAAGAACGGCATTAGTGCTTTAGGTAAAGAAGCCACAGCAAGTGGTGTAAAATTTGGTATCTGGATAGAACCAGAAATGGTGAATCCTAAAAGTGAGCTCTATGAGAATCACCCTGATTGGATTATCAGACAGCCGGAAAGAAAAGAGTATTATATGCGTAACCAGCTGGTATTGGATTTAACCAACCCTAAGGTTCAGGATTTTATTTACAAAACGGTTGATGATATTTTTAAAGAAGTACCGGAAGTGGCTTTTATTAAATGGGATTGTAATTCTTTAATATACAATGCAAACTCTCCTACTTTAAAAAACCAGGATCATTTTTATCTGGAATATATCAGGGGATTAAATAGTGTGCTGGATAGGATTAGAAAAAAATACCCTAAAATACCAATGATGTTGTGTGCCGGAGGAGGCTCGAGGGTAGATTATGCTGCGCTACAACATTTCACCGAATTTTGGCCGAGCGACAATACCAATCCATACGACCGCATCTTTATTCAGTGGGAATATTCGTATTATTTCCCTTCCATTGCTGTAGACAACCACATTACCGATATGGGTAAACAACCCATTAAATTTAAAACAGATGTGGCCATGATGGGAAAACTGGGATATGATGTACGGGTAAATGAGCTCAGTAAAAATGATTTGCTTTTTAGTCAAAATGCGGTTAAAACCTACAATAGTTTCAAGGATATTATCTGGCATGGCCAGCAATACCGTTTACAGGATCCTTACGAAAACAAAATAGCCTCCATTGCCTATGTAAACGACGCTAAAGACCAGGCTATTGTTTTTAACTATCATGTGGCAACCCTTTTTACCAATGGGGTGATCTTACCGATTAAACTAAAAGGATTAGATCCCGCTAAAAAGTATAAAATAGAAGAAATTAACCTGTACCCGGGGGCTAAATCGCCAATTGATAGTACTAAAGTTTACTCCGGAGATTTTTTAATGAAAGTAGGCTTTAATCCGGAAGCAAATGCCTACAGAACAAGTGTGGTTTTAAAGATACAGGCCATTTAGCATTTTCAAAAACATCAACATGATATTAAGGGTGGCTTTTCGCCCCCTTTTTTGATATAGACCTTTATACATCCCTATGAAAAAATACATTTTTAGCATTTGCGGCATTGTCTTGATTGGTGCAGCTACCCTATCCTTCAAAAACAAAAAAAAACAATCTTCTGATCGTCCGAACATTCTTTTCGCCATTATGGATGATGTTACCTACCAGCACATGGGCGCTTATGGCTGTAAATGGGTAAAAACACCAAATTTCGATCGCATTGCTCAGGATGGGCTTCTTTTTAAAAATGCCTATACACCAAATGCCAAATGTGCACCATCGCGATCGTGTATTGTTACGGGCAGAAACTCCTGGCAATTGGAAGAAGCCGGCAACCATTGGTCTTATTTCCCGGCTAAATTTGCCTCGTTTGCAGAGGTTTTGGCACAAAATGGATATGCAGTTGGGTATACCGGTAAAGGCGTTGCACCTGTGGTGGCCAAACAAGCAGATGGTACACCCAGGGAGATGCTGGTAAAAGCATTCAATCAGCTTAAAACAACACCTCCTACAGCCAAAATCAGTAATGTAGATTATGCGGCTAATTTCGATGCATTTTTAAGTACAACAGACAGCAAACCTTTCTTTTTTTGGTATGGAGGTTTAGAACCACATCGCGAATACGAATTTAATTCGGGCGTAAGTAAAGGAGGAAAAAATCTGAACGATATTCCCAATGCTGAAATTTATCCCTTCTGGCCAAAAACCGATTCGGTACGAACCGATCTGCTGGATTATGCATTTGAAATTGAATACTTTGATAAACAATTGGGGAAGATGCTTAAAATGCTCGAAGATAAAGGCGAACTGCACAACACCTTAATTGTGGTTACTTCAGATAATGGAATGCCTTTTCCACGCGTTAAAGGGCAGGCCTACGAATACGCCAATCACTTACCGCTTGCCATGATGTGGGCTGATGGCATTGCCCATAAAGGCCGTAAAATTGAAGATTTTATCAGCTTTATCGATTTCGCCCCTACCTTTTTGGATCTGGCCAAAGTACCTGCTGCTAAAAACCAGATGAAACCCATTACAGGCAAAAGTTTTAAAGATATTTTTAGTGCTGATCAGGAAAAGGTTTCAGAGAAACGCAATTTCGTGCTTGTGGGTAAAGAGCGTCATGATGTAGGCCGCCCTAAAGATGTAGGCTATCCTATCCGGGGTATTTTTCAGGAAAACTATTTATTTATAAAAAATTTCGAAACCGACAGATGGCCAGCCGGAAACCCTGAAACTGGTTATTTAAACGTAGATGGCAGTCCAACAAAAACGGTTTGTCTCAATACGGTTTATGCTACTGATCACAATTTCAATTATTGGTTATGGTCTTTCGGAAAACGACCAGGTGAGGAATTATACGATATTAAGAACGATCCGGCCTGTTTAAATAATCTGGCATCAAATCCGGCCCATCAAAAGAAATCGGCACAGTTAAGAAGTAAATTACTGACTTTATTAAAAGAACAATCAGATCCCCGCCTTTTGGGTAAAGGCAGTGAATTTGACAGATACCAATATGCCGACCAAAGAGGGGTTAACTTTTACGAAAGATATATGGCTAAAGATCCCAAATTAAGCTGGGGATGGGTAAATGATTCAGATTTTCAGGATATTTCAAAAATAGAACGGGCAAAAAATGCACGTAATAAATAAGTATTGATTGATGATTTCCAGTCACTAGCAATAAAACCTAAAAAAATTGACCGGCCCTGAGCCTGAAGCGCAGCAATGTGGAGATAGCTTTTAACCTGGTTCAAAGCTATCTCCACCCCGGTAGAAAAAACGATGTAACTATAGTAGAATAAGACTTTTCAATATTAAACAAGCTGGCTTAAAGACCTAAATCGTTCTTCGTAAGCTCTTGGCGAAATGCCAACAACGTTTTTAAATACACGGTTAAAATTAGTCATGCTTTTAAAACCAGCTTTGTAAGCAACATTAGCTATATAATCGGCCTTTTTACCACTGGCCAGATTTTTACATACCTCATTAATACGTACCTCGTTGAGAAAGGTGATGAAATTGCGGCCGGTATGGCGCTTAAAATAACGGCAAAATGCACCAGAAGACATAAAGGCCTGATTAGATACTTCTTCTAAGGTGATGGGTTTATGATAGTATTGCATAATGTAATTAATCACCTTACTCAGCTGAACGTTTTCATTCTCGTTCATATTTGGTAAATAATCGATTGAACAAAGCGATTCCAATTGATCTGCAAATCTAAATTCATTGATTAAGTCAATAAAACTGATCAGTATCTGTTCATCGTTTGCCTGATTGATTTTCTCTATTTTACGGGCAATTTTAACGGCAGATTTACCACTCAGCTTAAAACCATTGCTGTAATGATTAAAAACATGACGGGTCTCATTCATTTCCGGCAGTTCAAAAAGTGATCCTATCCCCGTTTTGAGGTTAAAATATATCGAGTATACTTCTACCTGGCCAGTGCTGGCTGCACTAAAATGCTCCGCATCACTTTTTAATAAGTGGGGTACATTTGCCCCAATTACAAAAATATCGCCGGGGCGGAAATTATGGATATTATTCCCCGAAAAGACAATGCCCCTGCCTTTAACGATCCAGGTAATCTGAACTTCCTCATGCCGATGCAAATGAGGGTAAAAATGTGTATCACAAATATGTTCAACAATAATGCTCCGCTCATTAGGATATAAAATAGTAAAGGGCAGTACTTTCATCAGATTTCACAAAAAATATGGTGTACAATCTTAGCAGATATGATTACCCCAAGTTAAGTGTGAAAAGAAAATAGCATAAAGATTTAATGGTACAAATAATAAACAAAAGCATGCACACACAAACTACTCTAAATAAGATTGTTAAACTAACAAACAAAAGAAAATGGACAGAAACAAATCACTTAGCTAATGAGAAATGAATAATCGAAACCGAAGTCGCAACTAGAATATTTCTTTGGTAGAAAGATCCTCCAATTTTGGAGAAATGGCCTTACCAATTCCACTAAATAAAATTTTGATCCCCATCACCTTACCTATCGATCGTTCGTAACTGGTTGTCAGCACTTTTTTACCATTTAAGATTACAGCCGCTTTTTTATTTTCAACCCTGATCTCTATATCGCCTCCGTTTAAAGGATCGAATGCTAAGGCACCTAAAAACTGTTCAGATCCCTGTACCCTTTTCTCCGAAAACTTATATTGTGAAAAAGCCACGCAACTGGCCCGGTTTAAGGTTAATAAATGGCGGTGCTTCTCTCCCAAAATAATCACGGTGGTTTCTACACATTGCGTACCCGGACGGCTTTGCTCTGAAAAAACCCTACAGGTGAAAGAGAAATTATCGCCACTAATGTTTGAGGGCTTAATATTACTATAACCCACCAAAAAAGGTTTATTGGTGGCTAAACCAGCTGAATCTAATTGTTCTTTTGAAACGTAAATATTTTTAGGGTTTAAGGGTTTTAAACCTGCAATGGGATATGCCCTGGAGGTATCGTTACCCGAATTGGCTACCCAGCCTTTTGTACGCATGTATACCGCAACGGTATCAATTGGTTTATCCTGGTATAAAAGTGTTGCGTACACCACGCCTGGATTTCTGAAAAATTTAGCCACTTCTTTTTTACCGCTTATGGCAGATGGAAGCGCTTCATCCATAAAATCTATCTTAAACTCTTCATTGTTATTCACCGAAGTGCCCGATTTTAATTTAAAAACTGCTGTATGTGGAACGTTTCCAACAGGATTCTCGCAGACCAATTTTGCATCAATGGGCCCAGCCGAAGATTTCCAAATGAAAAAACTCCCCGTCAGGACGAGTATGATGATGGCAAAAATGCTTATATAAGTATATTTTCTGCTGGTTTTAGGCTTAATTTCGGTAGGGATGGAGACTTCTTCGATGGGTTTATCGACTTCGGTTTTTACAGGAACGGGTTTTACTGCAGCATGTACGAGCTCAAATTCTTGCCAATCGCGATAACCAATAAACTGGGCAAGTGCATCCCTTGTCGCTTTTTGTGGAAAATATCGCTGGGGTGTTTTCAATTGACCAAACAACCTTTTCAGCGTATTTACACTGAGGTACACCTTTGTTTGTTTACCCAATTGACTACTCAGGCTGTTATAATCAGATACCCGCCAGTCTTCAATCGCCTTATCGCCCATTTTTTCGATTAGCTTCTGGCAACAGATATCCATTGCATCGAGGGCAGGTTGATTATGAGGTTGTAAAGCGCTGGTATCCATTCGACTATTTTTTTAACTATAGGGACTAATTAATTAAAACAGATCAATTCTGTAAAAAGTTCACAAATACTAAACTTTTGTTTTGCAAACATATAAAATAGTGATGGCTTATAAATATATATTTTCTAATTAAAATAGCTTTTTTAATCTTACCTGATGAGTTAAAACTTATCCATTATTTTATTGCCTAAAATCTGACTATTAATATTTTTCAAAATTATTGATTCTAAAAAAGTCAGGCATTCAATTTTGGATAAAAGACTTTTAATCTGGTCAAAATTATTCACCTTAAATTTCTCGTCTGTAGCTAAAAAAAAGAGGCATGCCAATTTTGGCAATGCCTCTAAACTAAAACTGATTCTTAAGAAATTATATATCAAATAGAAGTATTAGCTGTATTATCTGTCTGATCTAATCAAAAATTCTTTTTCAAAATCTTTCAAGAATGGTTTACCGCTAATATCAAATACAGGCTCTATTTTAGTTTTTGTCCAATACATCATTATCGCGCCTATATCGGCAACAGCTGGCGCCAACGAATAACCCGTTGTACCTTCATAGGTTGATTGTGAGGGCGCATCGGCACCTAATGCAGACCAGGTATAAGCGCCTGAAAGGTTCATATTATATCCTGTTGGTGCGGTATTCTGAAGTGTTCCTTCTGCACCCTCGTCCATTTTCCAAAAACCAATTAAGCTATTGTAATTAGGGTGTTTGGTAATATCTTTAAGATTTAAATTCGCCTGAATGGTTGGTCCATCCAGTGCAGTTTGAAAATAAGCTAAATTTGCTACATAATAATCCATTGGATCACCTGATCCACAATATTTAAATCCGATTCTTAATGGATCAGTTGATGTAAGCGTTTGGCCATTCCAATTGGCTTCGGTTGCAGCCTTAACTCCATCATAATAACAAATTGCTGTTCTGGTTGTCGCATTTACCCTTTTAACCGTCATGGTAAGCGTATGCCAGGCTACATCAGTTAGCCTACCCTGATCACCTTGAAACCATGTTCCACTATAATAAGGTCTCCACTGGCTTGCCCAGGTACCGAAAGTCCAGCCTGTACCTCCATTTGGGTTTTTTGCTGCATCCTTATATCCTGTTCCTTTTGAAAGAAACCCAACGTATCCTGTACCACCTTTGGTTATTTTAACCTGTGCCTGAACAGTGAAATCTTTATCGTTCCCAGCATTGTACAACCCATTATCCTGAGCAACCTGCGCAAATACGCTTGTGCCTGTAAACAAAACCGAGTTATAGCCTATTTTCTTTAATTCCTGTGATTTCAATGCCGGATTATTAATAACGAGGAAACCACTTGTGGGGTTATCACTGCTTCCGCCGTGGTTGGATGTAATAATAACCAGCCATTCTTCATTGGTGTATGTTTTGCGTGCTTTAATGGCTTTGATAATTTCATCTACATAACCATCGGCCTTTAGTATGGCATCTTTATATGCAGCGTTAGTGGCTACATAACCACCATTTGCACCCGCAGCTTCAGCTTCTCTAAAATTCACGATGGTAGCCCCTATTCCTTCGTACTTATTTAACAGTGCAATGGTAGAATCTTTAGCGGCTTGATCGGTATTTACCAGGGGCCTGTAATCAGCTACTTTTACATAATTCCGCAGGTTGGGCCAGGGAGTGATAAATGCCGTTTTAGTGCCTATTCCACTCATAATGTAATCCAAAATATTTCTTCTGATGGGCACGGCATCATGCTCTCCGGAATTTGGATCGGTTGTGGGCTGAAAATCATCTGTAGAAACCAGGTGTTTGGTATAAGGCACGCCAGTAAGCATTGAGGTCCAGGTGGCTGCATCAGTTGCCACCGCCGATTTAAATGTTGCGTAAGAGTATTTACTGGTAGGCAACAATGCCGTAATGGCTGGCGGTGCAATGGTTTTCAGTTCTGAGCCTGTAACACCATCTATACTAATTAAGATTACCCTTCTTGATGGGGCTACAGAATTATCAAGCTCCTCGTTAAAAGTTGGTGGGTTAGGATATTTCTTACAGCCAGCAAGCGTTACGACAGCTAATGATAGTGCCAGAAAAATCTGTTTTTTATTTAAAAAATAAATCATGTTAATATATTTTTAGCGCTTATTTAAATAGTGTCAGTTCTGATAAAGACATAAATGTTGTGCTTGCACCTGTTCTTACAATTACTTTTACATAACGGGTAGTGATTGTTCCTCCGGGAAATGCATAATTGTAACGGGTTTCGTTTTGAGGTACTGTTGTCGTGCCTGCAAGCGTATAGGTGACATTATCAGGACTGGTGTAAATCTCCACATTTCTCACATATCCATTAGACTGGCCAATTCTTTGCACAAAACTGATTCCTTTTACTGGTGCCGCAGTAGCTCCTGTGCTCACAACGATACTAATTGGAAGGCTTTCTGCCGGTGTAGGCGATGAATATTTAGAATGATAAATGGTAGCGGTATTGTTATCAACCAGATTTGCTAAAGCACCATCTTGTGCAGGTGAACTGGCCGACACTGCTGTTGTTGGTATTGTTGTTGCGACAACTGGTACGGGCCCATCGCCTCCTGTTCCTGTCATAATATTATAAGTCCATATTGCTTTTGCAAGTGGCGGATAATTTGCGGCTTTTATCTTACTTTGCGAAACGTTACTCACGGTAATACCCCATGCACCGAAGAACTGGATTAAATCGGTTTTGGTGTATTCGCAGGCCCACTCATAAAAATTATCCTTTTTGTCCTGATCGTTATTGGCTAAACGTGGTGCATGTCTTGCTTTGGTATAAATATAGGTTAACAAGCCGTAATCAAATTTTTCTAAGAGTTGTACAAAAGGAACCGTGCGTGCAAACGAACCGTTCTCTCTGCCACTATTTAAATCCACGTCGAAGTTTTTAGTGGCGCTTGGCGGCGTAGCAGCATAAGCAAGGGCCACATCATTCCACTCGTTAGGTGCATGCAGAATTTTGAAATCCTGTCCGTAAGCTTTTGCTACTTTGTATGAGAAAAGATTATTGGTCGATTCTCCCAAAGCAGACCAGTTCCAGGTGGTATTTTGCTGGCAATTGTGTCCAAATTCGTGGTAAGTACCCCAGTTTGGATGCGGCTGATTGGTGGTCAGCTGATTTAAACTTACCCAGGTTTGAAACCACTCGCTGCCATTATAGTTTAATAAACCCATAAAAGGAAAACCAGAGTGTCCGGCTGCCGTAGGGAAACCGCTAATCTGAATATCAACTGTACCTCTCCACGGTCCTTGTGGACTTCTGTCGCGCAAATCAGCTGCATTAGGTGATAAACCCATCCAGGCATTATAGTGTTCATCAAAAATCTCATTCCATTTGGTCATCAATGCCGTTGGATTGGTTAGCGGATCTCTTGATGAGGTAAACTTTTCTACAATCAGGTCTCTTGGCACCAGGTAGACTACACTTCTGCAGCGAAGTTCTAACCAGGGCACTTGTGAGGCTTTAACCTGAGCCATCCAGGCGGCATCGTTTGATTTGCCCAATTCGAAATCGGGAGTTACACATGCGCCTGAAATGCTAAATTCTATCGGATTGGGATAAGAAAAGGTCGCATTGATATAAATGTACCCTCCGTAAAGGTTGCGCACGTAATTTACACCGGCAAACAATTGTTTTTTAACCACAATAATCGGGTCTCTTAACAAAGGGCTTACACCCGTTAAATTATCAGTATGTCCGCCTACCTGTACACTTAATCCATCTGCACCTGCAGGCACCACAATTTTGATCAATTCGCCAGGCGGCGCATAATAACCAGTACCAAATTGTGGTTGTGGTGCAACAGAAATCCTTAACATATCGGCGGTTTGGGCGCTAAAGTTTAAGTTTAGCGTAAACTTTGCATCTGTTACTCTTGGTTCGCCATCGCCAACCAAACCAGGAAAAACCCTGGCTTTAGCAAAGGCAGAACGATCAACAAATAACCGGTTGGTATCTACAGTAATGCTTTTGTTGTTTCCTGAGTTATCATCATAACCATCTTCTACTTCGTAGCCGTATTTTTTACAGGCTGATAAAGTCACCACGCCTATCAATATCGTTAGCTTTAATATGCTTTTCATTTGAAATTTCATTTAATACAATCAAATTAGTTCGTTACCACATCAGTAAAAGTTGGAGGCCAGGCTTTGCCCGATAAGTTCCATTCGGTTCGTGGCAGAATGCCTAACCAGTTATAAATCTGGAAAGGTAAGTCTACATTGTTGGGCACTGTACGGTAGGCTGCTCCTACTATTTCCGGATTAATATTTGGCGACAAATCGTTAAATGTTCCCCAGGTAGCATTACTGGTTAAAATAAAATCGTTGTTTTTGCCCGAGCGGTCTTTCAGTAAAAATCCGGTGCCTTCTTTACAAGGCCACCAGCCTTCTAAACTCGAAAAATAAGGATGGTTGGGTGTTACTTCCCGTTTCATATAAGTAATAACATCCGCATCAGACATGGTGGTTTTGTATATGGCCAGATCCCTGATTAAAAAGTTGGTTACTTTTCCACTAGCTGCACCAATACGAAGAAAACCTGTGTTGGTAATATCTTTACCTGTTACATCTACCGGATAGTTGGTACCAACTGGTCGCTTAACGCCATCAGTAAACATGGTTAAATATCTTTTAGTGCCTTCCATATAAACTTTTACGGCAATGGTATGCCATGCACCATCTCTGATTACAGTAACATCAGGACGCAAGAAAGCACCTGCCGCATTGGTCGCATTTCCCCAGTCAAACTGGAAATAGGTGTTAGAAAAAGCAAATGTCCACGCATTTGCAGCAATGGCAAAATTCGATGATTTAGCCAGAAATGTAGGCCAGGTGGTGTTTACGCCTGCGTCATTTCTGATTTTTAACATCATGACATAATCACCGGTACTTCCAAAATTACCAACAGTAGCATTAGACAACAGGGCTGTTACCTGAGTGGTTTCGGTAGACTGGAACCTTGGTGCACTACCTGCATAAGGTACATCAGAGGTGTTTGGTTTACCGATTAACCTGGCTGCGAATTTTGGATTATACAAGGCCACATAAGTATTGCGCGCATCGTCGCCAAAAAGACTGAAATCGGTACGGGGATTAGTTGTTGCGCCACCTTTGTTTGAAGCAATTACCACCAGCCAATTCTCATCGCGAAAAGTAGCACGCGCTTTTAAAGTGGCTACCATTTCACCAATGTAAGTATCTAAGGTGCCAATAGCGGAATTATAAGCTGCGTTAGTTTCACTGTATCCACCTGCTGCACCAGCCGTTTCTGCACTATGAAACTGTGCAACAATTAAATCAGCATTACCATCTTTTAGCTTGGTTACGGCTGATGTTTTTACCTCAGCATCTGAAGTTAAAGTTTGCTTTTCAGATGCATCTCCGGCTAAATTTTGGGTAAAAGCACTGCTTGCAGCATAAGAAACCGTTGTAAATTTTGATTTTTCTTGTTTGATCCTGGTAAATAAACCAGGATAAGTTGTTAAATCGTTTCCGGTAAAACTATCGCCTGTTACTTTGTGGAATTTTGGATCTACCCCGGTGATTAAACTTGCCCAGGCACCCGCATTGCTTACCGGTAACTGCGTGCTATCCGTTAAGCCTACAAAAGAATAAATTGCATTTTTATTGATTTCTGTAATCTTTGGCGGCTTAATTGCGGCCACAGCCGAACCTTTCACCCCATCCAGAATAATGTAAAGCACTTTTGGCTTACCCGAACTTACCCCGGCAGTATCATTTTTAGTGTTGGCCGGAATTACATTATCAAAATTTTTGTTACAGGCACTACCCAGTAACACAAGGGCAAAAAAACAAACCGATATGCAGCCAGTGCCCAGATTTGAAAGTGATATTTTTCTATGTCCCATATTTGTGAGATTATGAATGTTTAATTAGTTAAGCAGTTCTACCCTTAATATATTTTTAACCGGAATGTTATCGAATCTGAAAATGTTTCCAACTAAAATGATTGCCGGATTTCCTGCTGTAGAAGTGGTTTCGATCATTTTTTCTATCGTACCCTGAAATACACCGGTATTGTTATAACCATTTGCCAAAGTACCATCGGCATTTAAAATCATAAATCCCTGGCGCAGCACGTTGCGGTATAAATTAAAGCTTCCTCCAACGATTACTTTTCCGTTATTCAACTGAGCGGCAAAATTCACTATGCCCCCGTTAAGGCTGGGAAAAGTAAAACTTGAGGTTAGGCTGCCATCAGCATCTAACATGGCTACTCCGGTACGGGACTGCCCGTTAAAATTCTTGAAAGTTCCGCCTACCAGTAATTTGTTTGTCGTTGCATTATAGGTAATGGATGTAATTTCATCATCAGCACCTGTTCCAATATTGAATGAATTATCTACAGATCCATCTAAATTTATTCTTACCACGCGGTTTCTGCTCACCCCATTAAAGGTGGTAAAAGTACCCACAAGCACCAGTTTACCGTCGGGCATTTGTATCGCATCGTTAATATTTCCATTTCCGGCATTAGGACTTTGTTTCGTTCCTGCATTGTAATGAAAGCTCTGATCCATTGAACCATCCATATTCATGCGCACCATTTGCCTCATCAGCACCCGGTCGAAAACTTTAGAATCGTAGGTAGACCTTTCGTAAAAAGCCCTTAAATAATAATCAAAATTGCCAATAGCATAAATCTGATCGTTGAAAGTAAAAATCTTCTTAATGGTACCCTGTACTCCACCATTAAAACTCGGCACGGTATCTCTGTTTTTTGACGGGTCGTTAGGTGTGGCATTTACCACATCAATAATGGTAGAATCTAAAGTGCCGTCTACATTTAAGCGTGTAATGCCGTTTATATTGGCCCTGTTTGGTCGCTTGGTATTAAAGGATGAAAAATTACCTGCAATTAGAAATTTGCCATTATCATTACCACTCGAAATCCTGGTTACTGCATTTACCAGATAGTTTGCGCCGATGCCAAACTTTAAGGCTGTTTCTACGGCACCCGCAGCATTTATCTGTGCAACATTACCTATCGGAAGATCCTTAGTCGCCCTGTTTTCATAATCGGTAAAGGCCCCTGTTAAAAAGTAGCCCCCGGCAGGCAAACGTAAAATATCGTAAATTGGATAATTAGAGCCATTAACCACCTGAAAACCAGCATCAAAACTTACCTTACCCGCAATTTGCATGGTTGGACCGAAAAACGTCTGATTATCAAGTGTAGGATCATTAACGGTAATCCAGATGCCACCTGTACTGGCATTTACCGGCACCTTAAACTTTAAGGTACTGTCGGTAAAATTTAATACTTCAGCCTCAATTTCGTTAACATACAGTTTAAACTTACCGGTATATTTTATCAGCCCCCTGATATTTACATCTACTTCGTCGCCGGAGGAAGCAATAGCAGGGCTAAGGGCTTTTGATTTAAATTGAATGCCCAATGGTTCTTTACCATTGGCATAAGGATCCTTCAGTTCTACTTCATTTTTTTTGCAGGCAAACAAAAGCATGGCCAGCAGAAAAAATCCGATTTGAAAAACCCTGGTTGTATATTTATTATAAAGAGATATCATCTTTTAAATCGCTAATCATTAAAAAAATTATTATTGTATTGGCGTTATGCCACTGGCCAGTACATCATTGATGAAAATGTTGTTCACAAATCCAAAATTATGCTTGTTAACCAGGGTACTCCCCGACAAGGTTGCCTGCCTTAATACGTGTATGATTCCGTTGGTTGGCGCAATATCTGAGGTGGCTACCGGGATATTAACCAAACTTTGCTGTGGTTTAGTGAAGTCTTTTATATAAGAAAGAAACAACTGCCTGTAACCTGCATATTTTATACTGGTAGCGCCACTCACCGCATCATTAAATATGACACCGATATTCATGATCCTGCCATTCTCATAAGAGGAAAAAGACTGTCCGGGGAATGCGGTATAAGCAAGTGTATCCAACTGCGGATAATCTTTCAAACGGTTAGTTCCTTTAAAAATGTACTGCGAAAGTGTTTTGCGCCAAACCTCACGTTTAATCTGCGACAATTCTTTAACCGTGTCTCTTCCGTTCTGTATCAGGTATGCATTTAAAGCCCGTACCGATTTATAAATGGAAGAACTTGTTGGTGCAAAAAAAGTAACATTCTCTTTGTCCAGTACATCATCCATTCCGGCAAGTGCAATTACCCTTACTGTCGTATCGAACATGGCTGGTTTCGATTTCAGGTATTGCAATATCGTTCCGTTATACGTTGGAGTGAGCACCCCAGAATCTACATAATACTCTTTATTGCAGGCAGTTACCAAAATCAATACGATAGCTGCGAATATTAAATTAATTTTTTTATTCTTCATCTCTTTAAGTTTATCTCCAGAAATTATTTAAAGTCATATTAGGATTGTTCGCCAGGGCTGATTCGCTGATGGGCCATGTCCAGGCACCTGCATTAAAATCAGCCACACCTATCGGGTGATCGGAATATTCAGAATCCAAAATTCGTTTGGTACGTACCAGGTCGTAGAAATACTGCCCCTCACAAAACAGTTCTCTTACACGTTCGTAATAGATATCGTCTTTTAACTGATCGCCAATAGAACTGAAAGGAATAGCCTGCGCCCTTGCCCTTACTTTATTTACAAAGGTTTGTGCGGTAGTATTATCATCTAAATTTGCCGCCGCTTCTGCGGTTAACAATAATGCATCTGGCAAACGGAAAATAATGCGGCTATCGTCATGCGAAATGGTGTTGTTTGTACCACTCGGATAGGTGTTGGAAAACTTTTTCAACTGAAAAGTATTGTTGCCTATATCGGCATTTTCGAACCACAGGTTTCTTCGTACATCACCATTTCCTGCAGGAAATACTTTCTGCATAAACTTTACGCTGTAATACATTTGTGAGGTAGTGGTGGTCACCGTTCCGCGGAATGGGTATTTAGAGAAGAAGACCGATGGGTTATCATACTGAGAAAGTACCTCTCCATAATTCGCATTCGAAACAATTTCGAAAAGGCTTTCTTTGGTATTGCCTTTGAAAATCTTTTTATTGTTATCTACTGTATAATCCAGCAGACCATAATCGGCATAACTGCTGAGTTCTTGTCCACATTTAACAACTTGTTCGTAATAAGCTGTTTTAATGCCATTATCAAATCCGGCAGCCCACATGTTCATGTGCATAATTAAGGCTAGTGCCGCACCACGCATGGCCCTTGTACCTACCTGGCTGGCATCAACATAGGTTACCGGTAAATCATCTTTAACTGCTGCCATATCAGCAATACAGTTTTTCATTACGGAAATCTGATTGGTTCTGCCTAAAGGCTGATCATTATAGGCATTAGTATAATACGGAACATCACCATACATTCTCACCAATAAGAAATAGCAAAGGTTTCGTAAGAAAATACCTTCAGCCATATATCTTTTCCTGCTTTCATCAGAAATGGCCGAGTTGGGCATTTCACTTACCTCTTTTACCATCAGGTTTGCACTGCCAATTACATCATAATAAGATTTCCACTCGGTTGCCGCTTTAAAATTATAGAAGTAATAATTGCCGTTTGTTGATGCAATAGCGCCCTTTAAATCATTATTGATGAAGTTGGTAAAACCAGCAATATTAGCAGAATTGATTACCGGTGCGCACCTGAGATCGGCAAAAGTATAAAATGTGCTCCCATTATTCAGTATTCTGCTTCTTAATTTAATATAGATGCCGTTTACAAATTTTTCTACATCGGCTTCATTTTGCCAATAATTATTACCTGAAAGGTTATCTATCGGTG
The DNA here is from genome assembly GCF_059423705.1 of Pedobacter sp. GW460-11-11-14-TSB4. NCBI lineage: Bacteria > Pseudomonadati > Bacteroidota > Sphingobacteriia > Sphingobacteriales > Sphingobacteriaceae > Pedobacter > Pedobacter sp. GW460-11-11-14-TSB4. Next base: position 163,747 of record NZ_JBWKYI010000008.1, on the reverse strand, counting down.
TAACATTTAAAAACTTTTTACAGCTCAGCGCAGCAATGCTGATGATGGCTATAAATATTATATAGATAATTTTTTTCATATCGATTTTCCGGTTAAAATTCGAGGTTTAGACCTAGTACATATTGTTTACTCAAAGGATAACCCCCAGAGCTATCGCGACCAAGTGCCGTTACGGCCTCTGGATTAGGGCCAGAATAATTGGTTAAAAAGCCAAGGTTTTGTGCGGTAACATATACGTTAGCACGGTTGATTCCGAACTTGCTTGAAAAAGTCTTGTTTAAAGTATAATAAAGCTTAATGGAGTTCAGCTTAAAATAAGTTCCATCTTCCTGGAAGAGTGTTTGCCCGTAACGGAATGGATCGATAATGGAAGCCCTGGTATAATCAAGCGGATTCGGATAAGTTCCGTTATTGCCTGCCCCGGTCCAATAGCTGTATTGCGATAAGGGCACTAAATTTCCAAGCGTTGTAGGATTATTAAAGTTTCTGAACTGTGCTGCTAATGCATTGTTCAATATGTCCCTTACCAGGGTAAATGATCCGTTTACTTCAACACTCCAGTTTTTATAGTTTAATAATGCGCCTATACCACCGGTAATTTGTGGCTGGGAGTTACCTGCAACTACCCGATCATTCGCATCTAAAATATAATCTCCGTTTAAATCCGTGTAAATCGGATCGCCAGCCCTAAAATAGTTCCTGATGCCAGTACCACCCGTTCTGTAACGTTTACCAGTCATTGGGTCGAAAGGTACATCGGCAGTACTGTTATAAACCCCTTTGGTATTGTATAGGAAATTGGAAAGCGAGTTAATTCCCAGTCGGTAGTAAATGTCTTGCGCAAAATCCGGATCCAATGCAATCAATTGCCTTGCACCATCAGGTAGTGCTGCCAAAACTTCTTTATTGATGGCTAAGTTGGCATAAACATTAAGTTTGAAAAGACTACTTGGGTTTAAGGGTCTGGAGTTTACCTGAAACTCCCAGCCATAATTCACATTACTGGTTTCTACCGTAGTTACATTTGAGAAAGAGTTGATATTAGCAATTCCTTTTTCACGGAAAATGTTATCAACCTGTTTGTAATAGGTATCGAAACTGAAGTTTAATTTGTTTTTGAAAATGCTAAAATCAAGTCCGGCATTTAAAGTCGTATTTTTAGTTGGCTCTAAGCTCAGGTTGGGTAAACGGCTCAGATCTATCACCACCGATTGGTTATTGCTGTAGGTACCGCCACCAAAATATCTTCCGTACACATCATAAATACTTCCGTTAGGCTGGATGTTACTACCATAACTTAAACGGATATCGCCATAATCCAACCAGCGGTTTCCAGCTAAAAAGTTTTCTTTATCGAAATTCCATTTTACGGAAACAGATGGATTTTTTACATAACCGGCCAATGGCCCGTTGGTAGAAGTTCCATCCACACGGTAGTTGAAATCGATTACATATTTCTGTTTATAGTTATAAGAAAACTGACCTGCAAAACCTACTGATCTGAAATCGCTGAAATTATCTAACGTTCCCCCTAAAGTTTGGTTGTAAGCCGGATTGTGGGTAATTGGCCCGCGGATAAAGCTGTTTACGGTACGATCGTTTAAAATGGCATCTGCTTTAAAATTAGAGCTGTTGATTTCGGTAAAGGCAAAAACACTAAAATTGTGTGCAGGCTCATTGGCCTTATCATTTATGGTATACACATAACTCAAACTACTTCTGTTGTACAATTTGGTAGAACGGTCATTGTAGGAATAAAAATTAGCAAAACCGCCATTAAGCGAAGCTGGCACAAAATTATCCCTGGTACCGGTAATGTTTGTATAGTTGATTACGGTACTCGCTTTAAAATTCTTTAATATTTCATAATCCAGCTGTACTACAGCAAAGGTGTTTAAGGTCTTGTTATCGTTATCGCTTTCTGTAGCCCCCTGTACCTGGTTTACCGACGAGTACAAAGATGGTGGCGGTAATAAAGAAGATGAACTCCCTCCTGTGGCCACCCCGGTATTAAAAATACCATTACCACTTCCGGTTTGCTGTCGCTGCACCGAATTATTTAACTGACCTAAAATTTTAAACTTACGGCTGGGATTGTAAGTCATGGTGGTATTTAAAATATACCTCGAATAGCCTGTATTTTGTTGTACACCATCTTCATCGTATAAACCTAAAGCAACCTTATAGTTAAAGGCCACATCTCCACCGGAAATGGATAAGTTGTGATTCTGGTTATAGGTTGGGCGGTAGAAATACGATTGCCAGTTGGTAGAGTTGTTATAATAAGCGTTTAAGCTATCAGAAAGGAAATCTACCGCATTAATGGTACCCAATGCATGGTAGTAGGTAGAATCGTATTGCATAATCTGTCTTAACCTCATGTTACGTTCTTCTACCCCGCCAATTACCGCTCTTAACTGTGGTACAGTGCTTAAAAATGCAGAACCCTGATAGCGCACTACCGGCACTTTAGAACTACCTCTTTTAGTGGTGATTAAAATTACCCCATAAGCACCACGCGAACCATATAATGCGGTTGCCGCAGCATCTTTTAGTAACTGGATCTCTTCAATATCTTCAGCCGGAATCTGTGAGGCAGGCGAAGTACCCGGGCCCGCTTGCTGGAAACCGTAAGAGAATGTGGCGTTATCATCAACCGGCACCCCATCGATTACATACAAAGGAGATGTTGGCGTTAAGTATGCACTGTTACCCGATCCGCTAACGTTGATATTGGATAAACCACGTACCTGAACTGAGCCCCTGAAACCAGGTGCACCTGTATTATTCTGAATGTTTAAACCGGCTACCTTACCTTGTAGCAGCGAAATGGCATCGCCTGCTGGCTGGCCCTGAATTTCACTGCCAGAAATTTTCACGATTGATCCGGTAGATAATGTTCTGGTTTTGGTTACATAACCTGCAGAAACCACTTCAACTGTTTTTAAGGTACTGTTTAATGGCTCTAAAGTAATGTTGATATTGCGTCTGTTGTTTACTTTAACTGTAATGGGCGCCATCCCAACATAACTGAATTTCAGTTCGGCATTTCCGGCTACCGTTACCCTAAAATTTCCATCGTTATCGGTTTGTCCGATAACCTGGTTGCTAGCAACGAGTATAATGGTTACACCCGGAATTGTTTCTTTTTTTACTGAGCTGGCATCAATTACTTTACCAGTAACCGCAATTTTTTCCTGTGCGTGGACCTGGTTAAATAAACCCATCAGCAGCACCATTACGATTGCATAAAAATATCTCATCATGAATATATTTTGCTTAGTTTTTAATCCTGTCTCCATTAGTCGTTAACAAATTTTGGTTTCTCGGTTTTAAACCAGAAGATGATCTCCCAGTCGCCCTTTTCGTAAATATTATAGTTTAACCCTATGATTGATTTTTGTAATATATTGCCAAAACCAATGCGCTCGAACCTGAATAAAGAGCTCGCCTGTGCGCCCGAACTTGTGGTGTACCGGGTTGGATAATCGTTTAAAGGGATAGGATAAGCCACCTGATAGGTCACTTTCTCGGATGTTTTGACCATGTTAAAACCATGTACAACGTTTTCCCATTGTGTGGTGGCAAATTTATTGGGATCGATGGTACGGAAAAGTGTATCGACAAATTTGAAAGAAATGGTATTTCCAGGACCTCCTGTAACTTTATTAAACAATACCTGTACATCTGAGCTACCCAAAAAACGGTTGGTGCGCTCGCCACGGATATTGCTGATTACCGATGGATTAACAGAGGTTCTTACCTCCTGTCCGGTAACTGCATCAAAATTCGACGGCTCGTAAGGTCTTTCTCTGAAAGGTCTCAACCTCATTTTCTGAAAATATCTTTTACCGCCTGAATTAGACATTTCTACATCGAATACATAACCCGAATCTGGTTGCGATTTTACAAAATCTGATTTAGCAGCATCCCACATCAAAAACTGACCTGAATGTTCTCTGATTTCGAAAAGTTTATGGTTTTCTATCCCTCTTTTAGCTTCTATTTCTGCAAGTGATTTTTCATTACCATCATAAGCTTGTTTCCAGATTTTAACCGGAAAATAATCGTTCAGTTCAGGAGCAGATTCGCCGTTGAACCTCCTCATGTTCACAATTTTAAAATTTAAGGGTAAGGATGATGTGCCCGCGTTAAAGTTTCCGCTAAACAAATTATTACGGCCTAAAACCGGCTCGTATACCGTTTTGGTAAACTGCGTATCTTTACTGAGCGAGAGTGCATCATCTGGCAGGTTTTTTCTGCAGCCTGCTATCACTATTACCAACAGCAATAACAGATAAAATAACTTTGATTTATATATAACTAATTTCATTGCGTTATTTGTTTAATTTGGTGGTAAAATCGCCAAAGCCAAAAATGTGTGTTGGGCTTAAAATATTAATGATACCGTTACTGGTTTTGATATTTACAGCATTCGTTACGCTTCTTTGCCAGTTGGTTTTTACGGTCAGATTTTTCGGATCGGAGAAAGTAACCGTTACCGGACCGCCGCCCTGATAACCAGATGCATTTTGCTTTTGATATTGAATATGCATCTGATAGTTAAATTTGATTGAACTTGCATAAGAACCATCAAGGAAAGGCTTGTAAAAATCAGTCGTGTTCCTACCGGTGATGATATACTTATCCATCATGATCTCTAATTCGGTCAGATCAGCATTCTCTAAGGTTACCGGAGTTTTATTCTGTTCGGTTCTAAGCTGGTTAAGCTCATAAAGGGCAGCTGCAAAATTATCGTTGGTCGGTGCAAAAAGCGTCACCTTGCTCTCTGTAAGTGCTGTTTTTAAAGCAGTTGTTCTGTTCAATACCACCAACAGCGAACTAAATGTAGCGGGCTGGGTTTCGAGATATTGAATCACATTGCCATTAAACTCCGTTACCTCATTCTCATAATCGCGGTATGGCGAATCTTTTTTACACGACGACCAAATCAGGCAGGTCATCGCCACTATTAACAAGTGTTTTATTTTGATATTTAATTTCATTGATATGCTAGATTATTGCCAGAAATTATTTTGTGTAATGCCTGGGTTGGCATTGATTACATCCTGCGAAACCGGCCAGTAAATGGCACCTGCGCTTTCGGCCTGTGCAAAAGTTAAAGGCTGTCCGTTCTTGGTAATGAAAGTTCCATTGGTTCGCTTAATCCTGTTGTAACGGACTAAATCGTACCATCTCCAGCCCTCTCCCATCAGCTCTCTTCTTCTTTCAGCAAAAATTTCGTTAATTAAATCTTTAGTGGAACCATCAGGAAACGGAATGTAACCTCTTAATGCTGCAGCTTTGTTTAGCGCGACAATTGCATTATCTCTCTGGCCCATTACGGCTAGTGCTTCTGCTCTTAACAGAGTGATTTCTTCTAATCTTGTAAATAATACTGCTGAAGAAAATACGGCGTAATCGCTGGTATTCGCCACCGCCTCAATGATCTTCACTTTACTGAACATCGGGCGCTGCGTACCATACTGCGTAAAATAATTTTCTCTGTATAAGCCCGTTTGTGGATCAACACTAAACCTCAGATCTAATGGGTTTGTGAAAATTTTGCGAATACTATCTTTAGGGACATAAATCTCCGGTTGTGCCTTAGGTACAAATGGTGCAGCTAAGGTTAACTGCTCAATATGCCCGTTGGCCGATGAATAGCCATAGCCATACTCAAAAGAGTAACCAACTAACTGGGTGGCACGTTTATAGGCAAATGGATTAACCTGCTGCGTTTCATTGGTACGCACATTTAGCGTAAGTTCATTAATCGTCAGGTATCTGCAATTGTAATCGGTAACCCCTGGTTCTACCAGCTGTGTGTAATTATCCAATACAAACTTGGTATAGATATCTGTTTCCAGGTAATTTTGCTGCCAGGCGGTAACATGTGCCAACAAGCAATAAACCGAAATTCGGGTCATTAATGTACCATACCAATTTGGATCGGTGCTTACCGTTAGGCCATAGTAGGCACCCGGAAGAATTACGTCAGTACCGCCATATCTAAAAGGTACAACCTGTGCAGCAGCCAGTAATTCTGATTTACAAAACGATAATACTCTTTCTTTAGAAGCTCTCGGGGCTTTAATAAAATCACCATCATGAGTAGTGGTCAGCAATGGCACATCGCCCCAGATCCGTACCATATAGAAATAAGCAAAAGCACGTAAAGCTCTTGCCTGGGCAATATCTACATTGTTATTTGCCAGAGTGTATCTGTTGTCAGATTTCACAATTTGCGATGAACGCTCTATAAATATCGTTGTGGCATTTACTACGGCGTAAAATCTTCTCCAGTTGGTTAGGCTATTAATTACAGGATAAGAAGCGTTCAATCTCCCTTCTACAATGGCCTGCAAATCTGCACGGTTGGTTGATGCGAAATCGCCATTTCTTAAATCGCCCATTAACCAGTGGCCGTTATCTGAGGCCAATGCATTCCGCATTAAGGCATACATGCCGATTAAATTGGCCTTGGCATCATCAATGGTTTTCCACGAATCTGTTTCTTTCTGCAACCTGGTAGATTGTGTGTCATCAATCTTTTTGCATGCACCACCAAGCAATACCAGGATCAGCGTAAAAGCAATCACACTTTTGTGGTAAATGCTGTTATGTTTTAAATTAAATGTCATGATTTCTTACTATCGATTATAAATCAAGTTTAAAGCCCAATACAAATGTTTTAGGGATCGTGATATTTGCACCATCGTACATCCCGTTATAGTTTACCAGCTCCGGATCTACTCCCGAAAAATTGGTAAGGGTAAGCAGGTTTGTTCCGGTGGCATATAAGTAAGCCCGTTTAATTGTAGATTTCTTTTTAAGCATACCGCTAAAATCATAGCCAATGGTTACCGATCTCAGTTTAGCATAGGAGGCATTTTCTAAGAACAGGTCCTGATCTTCACGATAAGGCACTACAGAACTGAAAGGATTATAAATCGGGTAGCTTTTAGCATTATCGAATGATTGCCATGCGGTAATTTCTCTAACTGAATTAATGTTATTTGCAGACTCACGATTAATAAAATCGTAACGGGCGGCATCATACTGGTTTATTGCTTTTTGTCCAAGCGCAAAAAACACATTGAAATTAACATCGATTTTTTTGTAACTGAAAGTGTTGTTCCAGCCACCAATAACTTTTGGCAACCGATCACCGGTAATTACTTTATCATTTATATCAATGCGGTAATCATTATTATAATCAACCCATCTCGGATCACCTGCTTTTAAAGTAATACCGTTAAAGGTCATTTTCTGACCAGTTGCCGGATTGGTAGGCACCTCCGCATCGGTATTGTAGATGCCACTGTTGGTGTACAACCAATAGGCACTGGATGATGCCCCAACTTTTAACTTATTGTTCTGATAAATCAGCTCCTCTAAACCATTAGGTAATGCGCCAATTTTGTTTTTATTGTAATTGATGTTAAAACCTGTTGACCAGCTAAGGCCATTTTTATTTTGTACAGGTGTACCATTAATTAAGAGTTCGGCGCCACGGTTATTGATGGTTAAACCTGATTTATACTCGGTAATATAACCTAACTCCTGTGGTACCGGTAAGTTAATCACCTGCCTTTTATCATCACGGTTGTATACGCTGACAGCAGCACTTAACCTCCCTTTTAACATGGTAGCAGAAAGGGTAAGGTTGGTCCTGTCAGAAATTGGTAAAGGAATATTGTAACCTACATAACCTGTTCCATATGGACGGGCAACGCCGATAAAGGTACCGTAACCTGGCAAGGTAGGTTCATCTGCCCAGCCATTAACAGTTGTATATTGCGGACCTGCGGCAAAACGGTCATCAACAAACGGACGCACGGTACGACCCCATCCGGCATTCAGATCAAGGGCATTGAAGAAAGTGTTCTTTGATAAAAACTGATTTTTAATGCTCCAGGTACCACTAAATGAGGGTGCAAATAACCAGCGGCTATCTGGCTGTCCGTTCGATGAACCATCGCGGCGCAAAATGGCATCAAAACTAAAAAGGTTTTTATATTTATATTCTCCACTTGCATAAAGCGAGAACAAACTACTGCGCTCTTTGTCTAAAAACCTGAAAACATAAAAATCCCCGTAAGCATTTAAATAATCGCCTGCGTTTGAGTTACCGTTAACCTGAATAATTTTAATAAAATCATTTGGCCCATTATAACCTCTGGCGTAATTATATTTATAGGTATCAGATTGAAATGTTTGTCCAACATCAACCTTTAACTGATGATTAGTGCTGCCTAAATCGAATTGATAAGCAGCATGGTTATCGAGTATTAACCTTTGGTTGTAACCAAAATAATTAGATACATAACTGATTCCCGCCAATAGTGTTGAAGGTAAAAAAACATCTCTGATGCCTTCAGTATAGTCGCCAAGCAAGGAGGTTGTTAAGGTTAAGCGCTTAAGTTTTGCATTTAAAATAAGGTTACCATTTATCCCGGTGGTTCTATTCAGATCGGTACTGCCATCTACGATGTTCAGGTAAGCACCGTAGCTATCAGAATTAGGTGATAGCGGATTAGATAAATCGGGAATATACTGTGTTTCGGCAAAACGGTCGCGTAAACTGCGATTGCGGTTACGGTCTAACCTGATTGCGTTTATGGCACTCGATACCGTTAACCATTTAAATGGCGCCATATTGATCCCAACTGATAAATTATAACGGCCAAGTTTAGTATTATCGGCATTCCCGGCATCTTGAGTTGCCGCACCGTAAAACCTAAAATTAGCGCGTTCAGAACCACCGGTAATCCCCAGGTTAGCATTATAAGTGGGTGATGTTTGATAATATTGTTTGTCCCAGTTTGATGGCCCGAAATAATCCAGATTAGTAGAATCCCTTAAATAGCTGGCATAGGTATTGTAATTTGCTGTGCTCGCATATTTCTGATAGAAGGGCCTTCTGAAGTTATTATCATAAACACCATTGGTGGGTGCTATGGCCGGAGGGGTTACATAACCGTAATACGAATTAAAACTAATATCGCGGTTACCACTCCTTGCTCCTTTTGTGGTAATATAAATGGCACCATTTGCAGCATTCGGACCAAGTTTAGCCAATTCATATGGATCTTTAATCACCACAATCGACGTAATATTATCGATGTTAATCTGAGATAAAAGGTTATTCGCCGGGCCGATACGGGTATAATCATATTTTTGCACATCGTATGCAAAGGGATGATCCTGTGCAAGCGGCACACCATTTAAATAAACAGCTGGCTGTAATGCATACCTATCTTTTTTACTGAATAATAATGATGATGGTCCCTGAACGATCATACTTTGTTCGGTTCCGGGCTCACCAGATGTTTCCTGTACATAAACACCAGCCAAATTGCCCTTTACCATTTGTTGCAAGGAAAGGTTTGGAACATTTTTCGACCTCGCTACATCAAGGGTATCCTTTAGTTTATTGAACCTGAGGAGGGATTTCATCATCTCTCCTATGGTATCCAGTTGTTTGGTTTTCTTTGTGGTATCCTGCTGTTGAATCAGGTAACGATTACCCATAACAGTCTCCCTGGCTGGGCTGGCAAAAGCCATAGAAATTCCAAAAACAGATAAAAACAAGACACCTATAGTGCTTGTAGAAATTTTAACCATTTTAAATAAAATTTAGTATTAAAAATTTTGATTGTGTAGATTAAGACCGGCGGTTAATTGCCGGGATTTTGTAATGCCATAATCTCCCGTCTGTTTAATGTTTCACTAAGAAAGGCGCTCGTTTATCATTAATATCCGGCCTACAACTTTTGCATTGCTTAACTGAACATTTGTGAATGACATTTTGGAAAAGTAAATTTTAATCATAGTTTTTTTGTTATGGGTTTGTTTTGGTTGTTTGTTGGGATGTGTTGTCGGTTACAGCTGTGGCTCAAAAAAAAGAGGTGGTTCGGTTCTTACCGGCACTCTTAAATAGCAAATAAATACTAAACAAAGTTAATTTATACTAAACATAAAACCACTTAGTTATTAACTGATATTAACAGTATTTTAGCTGATCTAACTTTTGCTAATTGAGCAGCTTAATTTTTATTAGTTATTGTTGTTTAGCGTATTAGCGTTTTTAACATATGCCAAAAAGCGAATTTCTTTTTTGATAAAGTTATATGCAGTGAATCCCGAAAAACACAAATCAACAATACAAAGTGATTTCAAAAAGATGGACAGGTAAATATTTAAAAATCAGATTATTACAATTTTTAAAAATCTAAAATGAACAGATTTATTCCTTCAAAATTCTCCGGTATTAATTTTTTGTTAATGAAATAGCATTTTTTAAGAGCAGTTTATAAAGCAGAAAATCTTCAATCGAGTTGACTTTTACATTTTGAGTGCGTTTGTAATAAGGCTACTACAACATTTACGTGCTAATTTTTATTGTTCTGGGTGCTAGTCGGCTACAGCTGATGCAAAAGAGCTGAAAATTTTAGAGGTGTTATGGCCTTCAAATTATTAAATTGCCGTGAATATGGTTTTAATAATAGGTATCGCAGGAATAGATCGCTAGCCTAACAAGATCGTTAAGCATAGCTATTGAGCTTTTCAAGAGCAGATTTAGTTCTTTACAAATCATATGCTTGTATCATCTCAATGCTATTAAATTAAGCCATAGTTTAGAGATATTTTTTTCCGCTCTATGCCGCGGGGGCATGGTACTTTGGAGCGCCAAAGTACCCAAAGCGCTTTGTCAATCCAGCAATGTGGCTCCTCACCATCCACGCTCATCAAAAAAACAGCAGCACTTTGTTTTGTGTTCAATTCCCCTGAAAGCTTTAAATCAGCGATATGAACACAAAACCACTGCGTTTAAGGTTTGGTAGTACCATTTGTTCTAATCTGCAACTGTTTTTTTGATTTTTCTGCCACTTGGGATTGACGGCGTTCTTCGGTAACACCCTTACTTTATCAAAGTTGCTTAGCAAAATGCATAAAAACCCAAATTAAAACATGTGGCCAAATGATAGGACTCTTAGCAATAAAGCACACACTAATAGCGATCGTTGTAAGATGTTTAGTTGGTCTGAAAAAGCCTGTCATCTGATAATTATCGGATGATACCACTCAACCTATCGCTGCACCAAAAATTCGCTGTCATCTATCCTAACGCTCCATTTCATCTTCTCTGGCTAAGTATTCGCTGGGCATACACCCGTAATACTGTTTAAATGCAGTCGAAAAATAAGAAGGAGAATTAAATCCACACATATAGGTAATTTGCGCGATGGTGTATCGTTTGCTCTGCATCAGTTCAACTGCTTTACTAAATCTGATTCTTTTAATAAAATCGGTTGCCGATTCGCCGGTTATTGCTTTAAATTTAAGGTATAAATTGGAACGGCTCATACCAATTTCCCGGCTAAATTTATCTACTGAAAAATCAGAATCGGCCAGGTACTTTTCTACAATCGCTATGGCTTCTTTCAAAAACTCTTCATCTAATGTATTAAATGCTAAATTTTGAGGAACGACCTCTTTACTTCCGCCATAATATTCTTTTAACCGTTTGCGCGATTTTAACAGACTGGCAATTTTAGCGCCAAGCATCTCCACAGAAAATGGTTTGGTAATATAATCATCCGCACCCATTTCTAAACCCTTAATTTGCTGGTTTACTTCTGTTTTAGCGGTTAGCAGGATCACCGGAATATGGGAAGTATTAATATTTTGTTTCAGCCTTTTACAAAAATGCAGTCCATCCAGCTCGGGCATCATCACATCACTGACAATCAAATCAAACTGCTCGTTCTCTAAAATATCCAATGCCATTTTACCATCAAAAGCTATTGTAATTTCATAACTTTCTTTAAAATAATCTTGCAGGTAGTCTAAAATTTCTTTGTTATCATCAACCAAAAGCAGTTTACTTCTTTGTCCGTCGTTTTCATTAAGACCTATTGTTAAAGATTGATCGGCGTACATCAGGTTATTTTCGGCTATAGCCTCTTCTTCGGGTACGATCGAAAGCTCGTAACGCATATTTTCGGTTTTTACATCCTCCTGGTAAACGGCATCTGCCATCGGGATGGAAACTGTAAATTTACTGCCCCTGCCAAGTTCGCTTTCTGCTTTAATCGATCCGTGATGAAGTTCTATCAGTCTTTTGGTAAAGGCTAAACCCACGCCCGAACCTAAATTCATTTCCTGGTTATTCACCTGATAAAAGCGATCGAAAACCTTTGCAATATCATCTTCTGAAATACCCACGCCCGTATCGGTAACGGTGATAATGGCAAAATTATCCTGCGTAGATAGTTCAACACTGATTTTATTATGTGCACCGGTATATTTAAATGCGTTTGATAAGAGGTTGAACAATATTTTCTCCATTGCATCATTATCAAAATAGAAAGATAATTTTGCTTCGCTTGAATGGTAGGTATATTGTACCTGATTTTTATCCGATAGTGGTTTAAATGATTCGTAAACCTCATGGATAAAACTTACGATATCACTTTTGCTAACCTTTAGCTTTCTGGTACCGGTTTCTGTTTTTCTAAATTCGAATAACTGGTCAACAAGGTTGTACAAACGTTTAGCATTGATCAACATCATTTCATGCCGTTTCGTAATCACTTTATCCGTTGAAGGCTTTTTAATCAACTCTTCTAACGGCGCCAGGATAAGCGTAAGCGGCGTTCTTAACTCGTGCGATACATTGGTAAAAAAGTCCATTTTCACCTGGTTGATATAACGTACCTTTTCTTTATCAATCCGTTCTAGTTTAAGCTGGTGTAAGGCCTTAATTCTTTGATCAATAATCCTGTATGCAATATAACTGGCGCCTACGAGGTCGATAAAAACAAACAGATAAAACCAGGTAGCATTATACCATGGTGGTGATATGATGATTTTCAAGGTCCTTACTGCACTGGCTTCACCATTTGGCCCTACTGCTTTAATTAAAAAGTTATAGCTGCCTGCCCTCAGGTTGTTGTAGGTTATTTTTAAATCTTCGGTATGTTGCCAGTCTTTATCAAAACCATCTAATTTATACAGGTATTTGGTCCTGTTGGCCGAGATATAATTGAAGGTATTGAAATGGATGGTAAATTGTTTATACTCTGCCGCAAATTCGAGTTGAGTGCTTTGATCGATATGGTTCTCGAGTATTTTGGTTTCATCGCCACTGGTTACACTGTTATTAAACACCTCGAGGCCTGTAAAAGTTAATTTTAAAGGTAAGGGTTGTTGTTTAATACTCGATGGGTAGAAATAAGAAAGCCCTTTAATCCCGCCAAATAATAACATGCCATCACTGGCTTTACAAAAAGCATAATCGTTAAACTGGTTGTTCTGTAAGCCATCAGTTTCATCAAAGGCTTGCGAAGTTTTCGCTTCAGGGTTGTAACGGATGAGCCCCCTGTTGGTAGAAACCCAGATATTGCCTTCATTATCGGGCTGCAAACCATAAATGGTGCCTTTTATAAAGTCTTTCCGGTTTTTATAGGTCACAAACGATTGCTGGTTCTCATCATATAAAATCAGTCCTTCTCTCGATCCAATCCATATCCTCCCCTTCTTATCTTCTGTAATACAACTAATTACATCATCGCGAAGCTGATTATTGAGATCATTACCAAATAACATATTATCCGGATAAAATAGCGTAACGCCATTGGTGGTACCAATCCATATCCGATGTTTACTATCTTCAAAAAGGTAGGTAATATCATCTGAACTGGGCCTTTTCCCTGCCTTGTCTAAATGAATATGTGTAAAAGTCTGACTTTGGGGATTAAACTGATCTAAGCCCGAGCGTGTTCCGATCCAGATCCGGTTTTTATAATCTTTCAATATGCCATAAACCAGATCGCCTGCTATACTATTCGGATCATTTTCGCTATGGCGGTACCGCTTTACATTACCGGTATTCGGATTTAAGATATTTAATCCACCGTTGTGCATGCCCACCAAAAGGTTCTGATCATTATCAAAAGCGATGGCTTTGATGTTATTTGCACTTAAACTGTTGGCATTGTTCTCGTTATTGGAAAAATAACTAATGTTATTGGTGGCCCTGTTCCAATAATTCAGGCCCTTATCATTCGTCCCGATCCAGAAATTACCTTTCGAATCTTCTTTAATAGCACTTACTACTTCATCATTTAACGATAACCTACCTGTATTCTGGCTGAGCAGGTTAAATTTGATATCGTTTTTATGATAATAGTTAATCCCGCCGTAAAAAGTACCCAGCCAGATCCCGTTTTGTTTATCTTTAAAAAAACAGCGCACCGAATTCTGACTGATGGTATAAGGTTGAGAAATCTGGTGGTAATAATTCTCTAAAGTGTTGGTATTGAGGTCGAAAATAGTCAGTCCCTTAAAAGTACCCAGCCAGATATTTCCATCGGTATCTTTCCCAACACAGCGGATATTGTTATCGGCAATGCTCTTACCCCCCGGCGAGTGCATGAAAACTTTCTTTTCTCCGGTTTCGAAATGGTATTGAATCAGGCCATCCCCTTCGGTGGCTACCCAAAAAACATCTCCATCAATATATACATCGTTAATGGCGGGTTTATCGGTTCCCAGATCAATTTTTACCAGTTTATTTTTCGGACCGGTCATTTTAAAAAGGCCAACTTCGGTACCGATTAAAATGTTTTGTTTCCAGCTTCCAACATATACCACCCTTTTAATGCCTGTGTTAAAAGAGTCGTAATTAACCTGCTTAAACTGCGATTCGCCCGCAGTCAGCTTAAAAACACCCCCAACGACAGAGGTAGCCCAGATATTATGTTGTGGATCTTCAGTAATAGAGGAAACATACCATTCGCCTAAACTACGGGGCAGTTTGTAATTGGTAAAACTATCAGTAGCATAATTGTAACGGCTTACACCCTGATTGCCACCTACCCACAAACTTCCGGTATGATCGATAAAAAGGGTACGCGTATAATAAGACTGTACACTTTTCGGATCTGACTTAACGGGGCGGTAAACTTTAAAGCCTTTACTATCGTAGCGGTTAAGCCCGTCTTGTGTTCCTATCCATATGAAACCTAAAGTATCTTGTTTAATGGCAAATACCGTGCTTTGTGATAAACCTTTTTCGACAGAAATATTTCTAAAATGCCGGCCGTTTATTTGTGCATGAAGTTTAGAAAAAACACATAAAACAAGTATTGCGGTTAACAGATACCGGCCGAAACCCGGTAACCGTTTAGCTAACTTCCTACGATCTAAAATATCTCTCTGCAACATTGTACCTGGCCTTTTATTTGGATTTGGAGCCTCAAGTTAACAATTTCTTAATAAAACTTGAGTAGCGATAAAGCTAAATTGGTTAAAAAACAGACATTAATGCAAGTGATGCTGCCAGAGGCACCATACAACAACCTTAATTAATGCCAAATCAGCAATACATCCATAGGTATGATGTTGTTTAACTGGTTTTTACAAAAAAATAATACTACATAAAGTTTAGCTTAAGTAAACAGCTGCATCGGGTCATATTTTAGTGCATGTAGCTGTATTTTATTTTCATATTGAACTGTTATTTTGATTCGGGATCGAACTTAACCACATCCGGCAGTTCATCCACTACTTCTTGTTTGTTCATTTGAGCACCCTTCATTTCCAATAATAAACTGCTGTTCTTAATTTGAGTACGATAGGCTTTATTGCGATACACAACAGGCAGGTTTCCGTAATTAAACAAGGACGCTAATTGTTTATCAAAAACCTGCAGGGCAGCGGTTTTATTTCCATCCAGTTGTGCCTGTATATCCCAGTTGCCAACTTTTAAATGAGTCAGGCCATTCACAGCTGTAATGGTTTTAATTACCTCCGGTTTTCCGTCTTTAATTTGTATAATGGTTAAGTACCTGAATTTTTGGGCCGGTAAAGAGGTGATACCGGCATGCCATTGGTTCGTGTATTCAATCAATTTTCCATCAGCGTCAGTAAGTTTGTTCCAGTTTAAAGGCTGTTCGTAAAACTGATCGTGTACATTCATTTTTAAGGCGCTGTTGGCAAATATACTGGCCGTTACGTTGCCCACATCGTTTGTTACGGTAAAATTTTGCTGGTTGGCTTTGCCGCTTTGATCCGCCTTGATGGTATAATACGGGGTATGGAACTGTGTTGTCCATTTTACAGGCTTATCAGCTTCCAGCTCATCATAGAGCACAATATAACCGCCATCTAACTGCAACATATGCCTGCGGTATAAGGTTACACCACTTTCGCCGTAACCATTGGCTTTGCCTGGTTTGAGGTTGATTTGCTCAAACCGGTTTAACCAAAATTCGCTTTTAATATCGCCATAGGCATTGCTGGCATCGCCCAAAGCGTACTGAATGTGATGGCCGGAAATGGCACGGGGTATCCAGCCATAACCTTCTTCGCCCAGTTTTTGGTTCAGGCTATCGGCCAGAATGGTATTATAAGATTTTGTTGAACGGTAGTTAAGCAAATTATGCTTGTCGCTGAAATTGCTGTAATATCCGGCGCCGCCGAAAATAATTTTGCCCTTATAATTAATGGTAAAGGCATTTTGCGAGGCATGGCCGTGGCCTGAAGAACCAAAGGGATTGCTCAACAAAAAGCTGCTTAAACTTTTATCGGGATTTGCCAAATCCTGGTACATCGCGACCACGCCTACATCAGCAAATTTGCGGGTTTTGGGTAAATTTGCTGGCGAGGTTACCTGCAATTTCCGATCAGGCTTATAATTCAGCAATCGGTATAAAAGATATTCGTCAGTACCGGTAAAATATTTGGGATTGCGTTTCTTAGCTTCGTCAACATACCAGTTTAAATAAGGATTATCAATCTTGAAAGTTAGTGCATCGGTAAACCAGGCCTGCCCCCTGCCACCAGTTGGGTATTTCTCCCACATATCGCCGGTGGCCGTATTACCAGCCCCCACCGGATTGGTGTATAACATATAATAGGGCAGGTTTTGCATCCATGGCAGGTTAAAATAATTTACACCACTAAAATCGCCAAACATTTGCGACAGATAAATAATAGACCTGAAGTTTACCATAAAATAGCCATTAGCCTCATGCCAGCCCCCATCGGTAGTGCCTAAAACCGGAAATCTTGCTGTCCAAACTTCGTACAGGTAAGTTAACCATTCTTTGGCTTCGGGTACATCGTTTATTACGGCTACGGTAGCAATGGCGAGGTTGGCCATCGTAATTTGCCATACGTGGTTGTCACTTACATGAAGTTCGAAACGATTGGGCAAATGATCGTACACCAGTTTTGCACGTATGGTAATGGCCTTCTTAAACATTTCTTTTTCCTGTGGGCTTAAGAAATCATAACCCGCGTCGTAAAACCAGCCCAAAGCTTCCAGCACCACACCATTGTTAAAATCGCTACCCGTGGCCGGGGCATTGGGATCCATATTGATGATGTTCAAAGCCCTGCGTTTGGCATCCAGAATAAAACGTTTGTCTTTACTTAACTGATAAGCAATACACAGATTGCTGATCGGTTTACCTACAAAATCGCCAAAACCATGATACATGCGGGTTTCGAGTATTTTTTTCTCTATTGTACTTTTATCTGCAGTATCGATTACCCGCATTGGTTTTTCGGCAGGCAGCGGTGCATCCATCAGCCTTGTGGCAAAAACGATAAACTTTTTGGCCTCGGGATTCTGGAGGTTATTTTTATAAAAATCTTCACCTATGCGATGCATGCCCCACAGTAAGGGATGCTGGCCTTCATTGCGTTTTAAGACCTCAGTGATTGGCGGCGCCACCTTTTGATTGGCATATTTGGCATCAACCACAAAATGATAAACCGGCGACCAGATCCATTTATCACTTCCTTTTAAAGCATAGCTGTATTTCCAGAACCATTGACCAGGTTTTAAGGCCTGATGTAAAGGATAAACTGCCCAACGCTGCTCGGCACCGGTAATTACATTGTTTTTAAAATCTTTATCAGTGGCCAGCACAACTTTATAGCGCACATTGCCAATGGCTGGATCTTCGGGTACTTCACTCCCGCTCTCCATGGGGGTAACTATATTTTTGCCATTGGTGGCCGGCCACATCAAGGCAGGCGCATTGGTAGGAACGGTAATTCCGTTTACCGGATAAGGCCATTCTCGGACACGGGCGTGCAGTTTTTCTGCTGTTAATTTAATAACTGCAGGCCTCTGCTGAGCAAAAGAGCTTAGTGAAAATAGGGATAAGATGAGGATGATTATTTTTTTCATCAGTTCTGCTGCTGCGTTTAATGTTTTATTCTTTTTTATTTGGCGTGCCCCTGCGGGTCGGGCTATTCGCTGCAAGTCCTCGCTACGCTGTGGGCTTTCCGCTGCTATCCCTGCCCGACAACCTCCTTTACGTCCCATGCGTCAGGCGGCCTCACGCAAATCATTTACGGCAAAGTGCTGGTCATCAAAACGGAGAAAACCTATAAACCTGCCGTAAACTTATCACCGTTTGTTTTGCACCATTGTTTTAAATAGGCACGCATAGCCATTAATTTCTTTTTGTAAGCTGTATTTTTTACCAGGTTGCTCATTTCTCCGGGATCTTTGCTCAAATCAAACAACTGTTCTTTGATTTCGCCTTGATTATAAACGATGTACTTAAAATCTTTGGTGATTACCGCTCTGCCATTAATTCCCAAAAGCTGATCATTATCGGCAAAATCAGTTTCTATGACCAAAGTATCACGTAAATTCTTCTCAGGATTTGTTAATCGTTTACTGATATCTACACCTTTTAAATCAGCTGGTTTTTGCACACCGGTTAGGCCACAAATGGTCGGAATGATATCTGTACCGTTACACACCAACATATCGTCGGTACGGCTCTTTATAGAACCATCCATTTTGGCAATGATAAAAGGTATTTTAGCTGCTTCTTCGTATAAAATCTGTTTTTGGTTCCAGCTGTGGCCAGCATAACCATCGCCGTGGTCGGCGGTAAAAATGATGATCGTGTTTTTCTCTACGCCATATTTTTTAAGCGAAGCCATCACCATTTCAATGTATTTATCTACTTTTTCGACCAAACGGTTGTAGGCCCAGCGATACTGGCGCCATTTTTCCGGCGAATAATTTACCGAAGGATAGGTCCGCAGGCCGACCGTTTTTTGTAGTTCGCGGAGTACTTTCGGCTCATCATCCGGAATTTTCCAGTTGGCAGGTAGTTGCGGGCACTGATCAGGCGATGGAGCGTTTTCCAATACATCCATTTTCAATTCTTCATCCCTTGCCCATTCACAGATATCGTGTGGATTTAAAAACGAGGCTACCAGCAGAAATGGATTGTTTTTGTTTTCTTTGATAAAACTGGCGCAAAAGGAAGGCGTTGCAGCATCGTTGTAATCTAAAAAATTAGTATTCTGGATGTATTCGAAACCATGTTGTTTTATCTTTTTGGTAGGAATTGGCAGGTGCCACTTCCCTACGTAACCTGTTTTATAACCTCCGTTCTGAAAAATCTTACCCATGGTCAACAGGCTATCGGCCCATAAGCCGTCTTTTTCAGGCGAATTACCCACAAAACCTGTTTCGAAAGGCATTTTACCACTAAAAATAGCCGTGCGCGAAGGTGTACACAATGGCTGTGCGCAATAGGCTTTGGTAAAACGAACCCCGTTTTTTGCCAGTTTATCCATGGCTGGGGTATGCAGATCTTTATTACCGGCAATACTCATCGCATCAGCAGTTTGCTGATCGGTCATGATGATGAGGATATTGGGTTTACTGGTGCTTTGGGCGTTGGCTACTGCAGCTAAAAAAAACAACAGGCTAAGGATGTTATATTTCATTTCTCGAATCGTTTCTGATAACGAATTTAGCTATACCTGTGCAAAATGGGTTTAGAATATGGTTAAAATAAATGCAGTTTTGATGAAAAAGGCCAGTTGCCGATTGAAAAACAGGTTTAAAACCTTTAACAACCGGCCCCTTTCATATTTGTTACAAAGCTTTATAACACGATTAATTATCCCGGATACTGACCAAACAATTTAATCAGGTGTGCTTGCTGCACTTTGTAGGCTGGTTTATCAAATAGGTTTACCCTTTCTGCCGGATCTTCTGAAAGGTTATACAATTCATTCAGTTTCTTGCCGTCTTTTTCAGTTACCCTTAATTTCCATTCGCCATCTTTAACGCCCTCTAAAACACGGTTTACATAATAAATAGGTTGATGTGGCTTATTGTAATTTTTAATGCTTAATAAGTTTTTTACCGATTCGCCATCTAAAGTATAATTCGGCAATTTTGCACCTGTCCAATCGGCAATGGTTGGCAGCATATCAATATTAGATAATGGTGTTCTGATCACAGCGTTTGTCAAGGTATGGCCTTTATAATAAACGATAAAAGGTACACGATGTCCGGCTTCGTAAGAAATGCCTTTCGAACCTCTGAAGATACCTGCAGTGCCGATATGATAGGGCTGAGTAATTCCATCTTCGAACATTCTTTCCGGTGCATTTAGCCATGGTCCGTTATCGCTGGTAAAAATGAAAATGGTATGATTAGCCTGTCCGTTTTTTTCAAGCGTTTGCCAAAGTTTGGCCATCGACTCATCCATATCTTCTATTACGTTACCTAATGCCCCGCCGGCAGAATGCAAACCATTCTTTTTTGCTGCCAAACCCACCGGCAAATGCGGCATATTGTACGTAAGGTATAGAAAAAACGGTTTTTTTTGAGCGGCTGATTCGTTAACAAACCTGATGCTTTCTTTGGTGTATAATCCTGTTAACGTGGTATCTTCAGGTTTATAAATTTCTGGTCGTGTGTTTCTGAAAATTTTGATTACGGTATCTGTTTTTACATAGGGCGCACGGTAATCATGACTGTATAACATGCCGTAAAATAAATCAAAACCTTGTTGGTTAGGTAAATATTCACCATGATCGCCCATATGCCATTTCCCGATTACTGCCGTTTTATAACCTGCAGGTTTCAGCATTTCAGCAATAGTTACTTCTCCTGCCTTTAGTCCGGGCGCTTCACCTGGTCCTACCGGCCAAACCAAATTGGTACGGGTACAATATCTTCCGGTAATTAACGAAGCACGCGATGGTGAACAAGTAGGTGATGTGGTGACAAAATTGGTGGCTAAAACCCCTTTTTTTGCCATACCGTCCAAAAACGGTGTATTGATTAACGGGCTGCCATAACATGAAATGTCGCTATAGCCCATATCATCGGTCAGGACTATTATTACATTGGGTTTCTGCTGCGAATATGCAGATGAGCATACCAACAGAATACCTGCTACAAATGTTTTTCTAAGTATTTTAATTATTATCATTATTTAGTTTTATCTTTTCTTATTCGTTTTTTATTCAAATACCACTACTACTGCTGTGCGTGCGGGTACGTTAACTACAGTGGTATTAGCGCCTACGGCATACTGTTCTCCGGCACCAGCTGAAAAAGTACCACTGGCACTAACGGTAGCGCCTCCAAAAGTAATTCCTGTTTTTGCAGCAATTGAAGCTGCTGTAAGCCGATAGAGTGTCATTTGTGTTGCAGCGTTGCTAAGGTTTACTGTGTACGATAAATCAGATTGATCTCTGTTCACCATCGTAACATAAGTTTTTCCGTTTTTGGTACAGGCATATGCAGTACACAACTTGCCGTTAGCAGTTAGCGTAGCTGGCAATATTTGGCTTCCACTACCTCCGCCATATTTAAAGGCGAGCATGGCATAATAAGTTGGACGCGGTACTATGGCTCCATTTGTTCTTGCTATAGGTGTATAGTTTGATGTGGCGCTGCCGTGAAAATCAACTCCGCGTCCATTATTGACAGCAACCTGCCACATAAAATCCAAAGCCCATAATGCCGAACCAAAAGCATCGCTAATGCCTGCTACGCCACCTTTAGACACGCTGCCACATTCCGTAATACGGTAAGGAAGGCTGTATGAGGTGGCAAGTGTATTGATTTTACCCAATTGTACGGGCGTGGTTTTATAGGTTTTTATAGAAGTAATGGAATCAAAAACTGATTCGGGATCGGTTGCTACAATAGGTGAATAACCGTTGCCATAGTAATGGCCTGAAAGTAATTTGATATCTGCATGGAGATTATCGGCAAATGGCTTTGAAAAAACAGAGATACTATTGGTCATCTTGCTTACGTCAGGCCCTGCCAGCGGGGCAAGGGGTAAACGGTTGCGTACCGAATCGCGGTAAACGCTCCAGTCGGCCATATAACCATTTACATCATAACCTGGGGGGCGAAGACCGCTTTCACTGAGACTTGCCGGTTCATTGCCAAATTGTAATGCATATAAGTTTGTACCTAATGCGTTCGATACATATACTGCTTCTTTTGCATTAAGCGAAGGATTGTAATGCCCCATATTTAAGCCAAATATGAGCTTCCATCCACCGGTAGCACTGACAAATGCGGCCAATTGATTTATATCGGTTGTAGTGAGCGAATCGATACCTGTATTGCTATAGCGAGGGCCACTTGTCCATATGGTTTCGTCACTTGAGCCTCCGCCTATACGTATTACTCCGTTTGCCCCTAAGTTCTGAATCATCTGTAAAAGCACGGCATTATCTGCTCTTAAAAACGAGGGATCGCGGGCAATATAATTGGTTTCGTAACTCAGTCCGGCAAAATTATCAGCTATTGTAAAACCCGGCTGTGTCTGGTTAATGGATACTGATACCGCCTGACCATTGGCTACAGGAGGTGGTGGCAGCGTAGAAAGTATAGACTGCTGTACTCCAGCTAATTTTTCTGGTGCTAATTCAGGGCTTTTTTGACAAGCGGATAATGCAATTAGAACGATACCCAAATACAAAAAGATACCATTTGAAGGTTTAATCATGCTGTTCATAACTGATCATTTCAGGGATTAAAGATTTTCTACAGGATTGTCATTACTTTTTTTAGCGAAATACGACCGGTAATTTTACTGGAACTGGTAAGCCATCACCCTGTTGTGGTTAAACGTTGGAATATATAACATACCTGTTTGTTTATCATAACCTAAATCGGCAGTATTCATCTGACCTTGTACATCCAGCATTTTTTTTATCTCACCATTGGCTTTTACGTGGTAGATTAGTCCGGCCCAACAGGTAACCAAAAAATCGCCGTTTTTCAACTGTTCTAAACCATCACCTGCCTTTTCAAAACCTTTGGCTACAACAACTATTTTCTTTTGTTTATCAATTTTCCATAGCTCGGTATTGGCCAATACAAAAAGGTTTGAATTCACCCATTTTAAGCCATTGGCATTTGGTACATTTTGGAGATAAAGTTCAGCTCGCCCATTTTTTACACAATAGATTTTATTGGTGCGGGTATCTGAAACATATACCGTACCTTTTTCATCTACGGTTACATCATTAAGGAAAACGGCACTGTCGATTTCTAACTTATTAATGATTTTACCGCTGGTTATATCTATACTTACCAATGCCGTTAAATCGGCCACAAAAAGTGTGTTTCGATACCGGGCCAGGCCTTTGGGGGCGTTTAAATTTTCTACCCATTTCGCATTGATGATGGTGCCGTCGGTATGGAGCATAGCTACCCCGCCTTTACCATCCTTAACATTTCCTGCCCCATCAATCAGACTTACATAGAGCTTTTTCTCTTTTGCACTATAGAGTACAGATTCTGGCACGGCCAGTGGCTTACTTTCCCAAAGAGGTTTTGAAAGCTCCTGGGCTTTGACAGTTGTAATGCTAAGGGAAATCAGCACTAATGAGCGAAGCATATTTTTACGGGTCATATTCTGATAAAGTTTGATATCTGTTACTTATCTGCAACCATCATAGGGTAACGATCTATTGATTCCTGTAAACCATTTTTGTTTACCAATATGGTGCTCAACGAAAATTTACGACCCTGTGCTTTTGTCGCACCATTTGATCGGCCATACAATAAATATTCGCCGGTTGACTTGTTTTCGATCTCTAACCTGGCTTCCTGCTCCGGGTTTAGTTGCCCATTGATTACATAATCGCCAATTACAATATTTCCATTCGCATCTGGCTGTACTTTTTTGAACGATAAAGTATTACTTTCATCTATTTGTATCACGGCTAAAAAACGCATCTGCTTTGCTTTACCGGTGTTTTCTACCTTGTACTGAAATTGCTGTTTCTCAAATTTCTTAGCCGGCCGGCCTCTTTGGGGATTCAACCAATCGAAAGGTTTAACAAAAGAGCTATCTATCAAACTTTTTGCCATGGGCAGACTGCCAAAAACATTTACTGATGCATCGCCGTTATCAGTATGGGCAATTAAAGATTGGTCTTTAGGATTTAACGACATATTGGCCCGTTGCAAACCATTGAGCTGGAAAGCCCAGGTTACTGGTTTTTGTGCTGCTAAGTCGTCATAAACCACTACAATATTGGGACGTAAAAGCACCAGGTGCCTACGGAATTTGCTTACTTTAGGATCGTCATCATCGTTCATAATGAAGCCGTTTTCAGCCGTATAAGCATTGGCATTTTTAAGTACAGTAATCCAGTTCAGGGCTGTCGAATCCATCTTTTTATAGGCGTTAGTCGCATCGCCCATTACGTAACTTATGCTTTCACCATCTAAATATCGTGGTAACCAGCCATAATCGCTTTGCGCATAACCCTGTGTTTTGCCATCAACGGTAATGGTGTTGCGAGCGCGGCTATGTTTTTGTGCCAGCAGGTAATGTTTATCCTGCGTGGTAATGCGGTAACCCGTTGGATAAAACAGCGGTTTGCCTTTGTAAACGATATTAAAGCTATTTTGCTCGGCCATACCATGCGAGCCCACGCCAAAAGGTGAACTATAAAACGACAGGAACAAATTCTTTTTGGCGTTGAGCACATCGGTATTCATAACGGCGATACCACTTTGCGGAAAAATTGCCGACTGTGGAATATCTTTCCAGTTTAAGGGCGCTATTTTTTTAGGCTGATGTTGCAGGCGATATTCTGAGAAATCGGTATTCTTAAACTGATAAACACTATCTAACGACTGGTTGGAAATTTTATAGGCATAATTAATGGCAAAGGCATTGTTTTGCTCCTGCCCGAGGATGTAGGCAAATCCGGTTCGTAACCTGTTCAGCTGAGCCCATTCTTCACTTCCATCTGCAAAACCATCTCCGGCAGATTTAATGGGAACAGTATAAGCCAAAGCGTTGGCACAATTTACATAATAAGGATGGCTGAAAGTATTTACCTTGAACAAATCTTTGTATAATAAAAAACTGCCCACCATCGATTCCATATTCACATGCATATAGCCCATATTGCCGTTAGCCCAAACACCATCGGCCAGAAATCCGCCACCAGGTGATCGCGAAAGGCCAATATTGTACAACATATTGAACCAAACATCTGCTTCGGACAGATGATTTTTCATCACCATAGCCGTAATAAACACATCGTGAAAGATGTGCTGAAAAAAATGTTCAGCCACCAGGCCATCGGCAGCGCCGATATTTTCCCTTAAAGCCTCACCTATTATTAATTTGGCCACAGGGGTGATAAAATTTTCATATTGTTTTTTATCACCTGCCGGAATTTTGTCATTGGCGATATCATAGGCCATTGCCAGCGTAGCCATCGACATTGAAGCAGAGAAATCGGCCATTTCATACATTTCTACACCATTTAAAGAAACAATATGTTTTGCAAATAACAGTGCATGATTTAAATATTTATCACTGTGCGTAACCTCATAAGCCATCAACAAATTTTGGATATCGGCACATATGCCTTCCACTTCATAACGTAAACGGAATCTTAAAATCTGTTCTTTTTCTTCAGGTTTAGCTGTGGCCGGAATTTCCTCTCCCTTTACCTTATATGAGGCTATGTTTTTAGCCAAAGTCGCGTCAGCTTTGCTGATGTATTGTGCCATCAGCTGGCCTTGATCAGCAGTTGGGTTTTTGAGGTTTAAAGGCTTAAAAATACGTGGGTGTTGTGCAGGAATCATTTGCATGGCTACATCTTCTTTCGGCGATTCGAATTTTGGTACGCCGGGCAAAATATCAATTTCATAAACCGGCGACCATTGTTTACCCGCTACACGATAACGCCAATACCAGGTTCCGGGTGCCAGCGCTTTGTGGTTATTGTAAAATGGCATCCGCAAGCCATTTGCCGTAATGGTTTCTTTGCCAGATAAATTTTTGCTTTGCCCCAATTGAAAATCGTAGCGCAGATATTCATCTAATTTTTTGTCGCTTGGCGGAGGGGGGAAAACCTTGTACTGCTCATAATCGCCCATTGGCCAGGTAAATACCGGCGGATTGGCAATTAAGGTATGTCCTTTTGTAGGATAAGGAAATTCCCTGTTGCCTTGTTGCCGAATGGCATTCAGGCCTAATGTTTTAATACCAGTGCCAGTACCGGTTTCATTCTTTTTTACTTTGTAGGCATCGGCAAATTGGTAGAAACCTTTAAAAAGTTGTGCTACGCCATTTTGTGCAAAAGCAGTTTGCACCGATAAAAATAACGCCATTAATAAGGCAAATTTCATTGTTACTTTCTGTGCAGAACGATGATATGATTTAAACATTGCTTGTGGGATATGGTTAATTGTAATGCAATTTAGGCAGATGGATTTCGGGAATGTTTAGGATATGTTTAAACTAGTTTTAAGTTTGATGAAATATGGCAGTAGCAGACCTGTTGGAAGATGTTTGGTCATTTCACTTTGATAAGCCGACAAATTTCACGAGATTTTGGGTGTTTCAGTCTTCAATAACAGGTAGTTTGCTAATCAATTGCATAAATTTTCAAATTCCTGATTTCCTGTCTGGATTGCAAACTCCTGAAACCAAAATATCCTGATGTGAGTGGCGCCGGGTCCGTATAATTAAAAAATAACTCGCCATTTACCCAAAAGCTCGAAGTGCCGTTTTTTACAATCGTTTTAATGTGATACACTTTTTCGGCCTCCAGCAAGTGTCCCAGATCAGTATATTCTTTTATAACCGGTTTTGAGCCAGCCAGGTATTTCCTGAAACGGGTTGTGGTATTGTTCCATCCACCCATCCCCACATAATATAAAGAGAGGTTGTCATATTCGTCAAATTTGCCACGGCGGGTAAATAGGGTATCATTTTTAGGATCAGTAGCCATCCAAAACTGGTTCAGATCGCTCACGCGGTCGTTACAGCCCTTTTCCATACGCAGCACCCGATCATACTCTATTTGCAGGTTACCACTTAGTTTTTTGTTGAGCCAAACCGTTACGCCTCCCCAGGTATCTAAAACCATCGCATTTTTGTAAGTGTAAACCGTAGAGGTATGGCCCGGAATATTATCTATTTCAGCAATCCAGGTGTTACAATCTAATGGTTTGGAAAAATCAGACTGGAAGATGAGTTTCTTTTTCACCTGGGCATTAACAGTAGTTGAAGCAGCCAATAACAAGGACAGTATGATGAGGTGTATTTTTTTTATCATTTGCATTTCTAAAATCGATATTATCTGTATTCAAAATGTTTCAGGCATTAAGCAAGCAAACGATCATTCATTATGGAAGATCGTAAACCTTTATATTATCGTATTCGGCAATGGCGCAAGGCATTAACCTGAATCCCCAGGCTCCACCTCCCAATGGTTCATGATCTGTGTAGGTAAAAACAATTTTTCCATCAACGATATAGCTGATTTCTCCACCTGTTTTTTTTATTTCGCAGTGATAAGTTTTATCTGGATTTTTAGAAATTACATCTTCTCCCTCGTACAATAGTTTGCGGCCCGGAGCCTTGCGGAGGTTCGCCGTTTTGCGGTTAGGCTCGAAGAAAGACAAACGATAATTATTCATTTGTCCGGCCATCATTTCGGTAGACAATCCGTATCGCCGGGGAAATGTTTTATCGAAAATGCTTTTCCCGTTTGTACCTAAAGTAGAAAAAACAACCATATGTAATGGTACCGGGTACAAAGCTTTAAAATCGAATTCAATTGAAAAGTTTTTACCGGTTGGAAATTTTTTATTCCAGAAATTAAAACTTCCTCCTAAAAACTGTGGCTGGTTGCCGGCAGTACCTTCTTTCTCATTAACGGTAGCATAATAGCGTGAAATTTCATCACCATACTGCTGCTTCATGGCATTTTCTACAACCTGCTGGTATTCCTTTGCATCATTCTTTTTTGAGATTTTACCTTCATCCATTAATTTTTTAAGCAAAGGGAAATAAGTGGGTTCAAGGATTAGTTTTCCGTCCCTGATGTATCCCTTGCCTTCGCCTTCTGTAACCCAGTCTTTTAATTCTGCTTTGTTGCTAAAATTGTAACTGCAGCGCAAAGTTTTTTCTTTCGGACTTTGCGCAAAAGAAAGTGATGGAATAATAAAGCTGGCAATAAGCAGTATGTTTTTCATTTAAATTATATTTTGTTTCGGCGGATGGAGATACCACCGATGGAACAATGCTGTTTTTTTTGGTATTTTGCTTGCGTGAGGGATAGTAGTGGAAATCCTTTTGGTGAGGTACGAACAAAAAGATTGCAGCGAATAGCCCGACCCTTGCGTAGCTTGGGGCACGCCCAAATCTTTTTGATTACCAATATCCCTCCACCGCTATCCGGTTTATTTCTTAATTATTTCTGTAAAACCACAATGCTCTACGGTAAAACCACCTTTAAAGGGTTTGTAAATTCCGTATTTAAAGTACGGCCCCAACTCATCATTTTTGCCAATGTTCACGTTTTTGATATCGCAAAGCACTTTATCGTCCATCCACATTTTGATGTATCCTTTTTCTAAAATCTGATCTGCTGTTTTACTGTATTTACTATATTTTATTTCCATTTTAAAATGAACCCATTGATTAATGGGCACCGAACTGGTCGGTTCAGAAAAGGCCAAAAACCCGGTTTTACCCTTCTCGCCAATTTCCTTTCCCACCGCTACCTTGCCAGGATATGGCCTTGTTCTGGTTTCGCTGTCTGATACACGCTCCGCGCTACCTCTGGCCATTAAATATAAATATGGCGGACGATAGCTCATTTCGGCAATCGGACCTCCTGCAGCGGCATCAACCCGCCATCCGTTTGGCTTTTTTGTGGCTTTACTTTTACCGATGTGCAAATCGAAATACATGGTATCTAACATCGCCCTCATTTCTTTGATACTCACCTTAATTTGCTCACCTTTCGGGTTTACCAATAGTGTTCTGTCCGGACGACCATGGATTTGGGCGATAATTCCCCCCTTATCCTTCGCTTCTGCTTCAGGAAATCTGGTATACCAATCGTATACGACAACATCGCCGTAATTGCCATGAAACGAATTGATATAGGCTTCACCAATTTCCGACAATTCTTTGATGTCATCATCTGAATAATCCTTTAGGTTTTCCTTAGTGCCAAAGGTGGAAGATAGTTCGATCCTATTGGCCTCGCCGGTACAACTAAATTTATAAACGACATTGCCTTTGTACAGGTTTTTACGATCTTCTGTAATACTGCCATTGGGTTCTTTATCACCAATGGGGATGAATTTATGGTCCAAAATCTGATTTGGGGTAGGAATACTTTTTTGTTCGCTTAATCTCCAATCTATTTTCCGAATACCATCCGTATTATTGGTTTGTGCATAGCCACTTATTACACAAAGTGTACTGCACAAGGTTAGTGAAAAATTTTTTATCAGGTTCATATGTTCTGGTTATGTTGATTTTAATTTCTGCAGGTCTACTTCTATTTATTTTCAAATTTTTTCTTTAGCTGCTGATACTTCAAAAGGGCTTCTAAAAAATAGTAATCGGCATAAATAAGTCCTGCATCTAATTCAGAGTTTTTTAAATAATTTCCGGTAGCATGGTTTAATAGAAAAATGCCTTTTTTGCTTTCATTTAAATAAGCCGCACTGGCCAAACTGGTTAAGATCTTTTCTCCCGCTTTAAAATATTTTTCTGCGTTTTCTGGTGATACGTCTGCTAATTTCATCAAACCCGATGCCAGTAAAGCACCTGCCGAAGCATCGCGCATGGCTGGATATTTTGGCGCACGATAATCCCAGTAAGGCACCATATCTTTTGGCATATTTTTGTTATTCAAAATGTAAGACGCAATACCATCGGCTTGGTTTAAATACTCTTTTTTACCGGTTAACTGGTACATAAAGCTAAAGCCATACAATCCCCAGCTTTGTCCACGGCTCCACGATGCAGTGGCAGGATCGTTATTGCCATTGTTCCAGTCGCGTTTACGCATTTTTCCGGTTTGAGGATCGTAATCTACCACATGTGAGCAACTAAAATCTGCCCGGTACTGGTTCTTCATCGTCGTGTTAGCGTGGTTGATGGCCACCTGATAATAAACACTGTCGCCTGTAAACTCGGTGCCTTTTAACAGCAGTTCGAGGTTCATCATGTTATCAATAATTACCGGGAATTTCCAATCTTTGGCTGGATCCGGATTCCATGACATTAGCGATTTTACTGTTGAGTTGTACCGTTTAATTGCTGTTTTGGATGCTTCGATAATTACCGCCTTGTATTTCGGATTTTTAGTTAAGCGATAACCGTTGCCATAACTGCAATAAATCATAAAACCGATGTCGTGATCGCCATCAAAATATTTATTGTTTTCAACCAGTGCAGTAGCATATTCAGCTTTTTTAAGGATATCTTGATCCTTTGTAAACGCATAGGTTAACCACAAATTACCAGGATAAAAACCACTTGTCCAATCGCCAATGGGCTGAAAACCTTTTTGGGTAGAGCGTGGCAATTTTCCGGTTTGCTGTACCGTTTTAAAAGCATTGTTCAAATACACTTTTTCAAGTGCAAATATCGACGCAATTTTTTTGTCGCTTAACTGGGCACTAACATTTAGTGCCGCGAACATGGCAACTGCGCCAATTGTTATTTTTTTTAAATATGTTTTAGTATTCATTTTTACTATTTGCTGCATTAAATCAAACTTCTCCGTAAGATGTTATTTATCAATTTCTATACTTATCGGTGCTCCGTTATATAATTCGGCCTGATAATTATAAAAAGCTTCATCTCTTTTATCAGCAAGTTCAGCTACAATTTTACTTCCGTTTCCTTCGTTGGTAACCGTTACAAACTCCCCTTTGCGTGGATAAATACCGCCGTAAGAAAAATCGTATTTACCTGCTTTTAGCTGTTGTGAAGTATGAAATATCAACTGCTGTTTATCAATAGTCGGAGCCGGATTGCTCACCGTCAGTTTCCATTTGGCGCCTTGATCTTTCAGGATCATTAAAGCAGGCGACTCGGCTTTTACGGTTAAAGTACCAAGGGTAATGCTTGCGGGTTTAAAAAAGGCCAGCTCCCAGGTTTTTTCACTTGCCACGTATACGCCATGCGCATCGTTATCTTTTTTATAAACAATGTCTTTGGTGTACTTTTCTAATACAGCGCTCATTTCATCGGCAGTAACATTGGGCACTAAACAATAGAAATAGCCTTTGCTAGCATCTGGATTTAAGCCATGGTTAATGGATATGATAAAATTGGGTACTTTACTGGCTATGCTTGGGTCGGTAATATTGATGGCTGTACCTGTTTTAATGTTTAACTGTTCTTTTCCTTCAGGGAAAATGATATAGCCCTTATCTCCGCTGTGCAGCCACATTGGACCGTTGATATCATATTTCAGATTAACCACTTCGCCAGGCTGGATGACCTCTTTATTCCCATCACGAAAAATGGTTAAGGGATTGATTAATGAAGATTGATCTACTGTGGTTACAATATCTTTTTGCTGACCCGGGCGCAATCTTTTAATGTTATTGCCTAAGGCAATGATTTTATCGCCCACAAAATAATAGCTTTTAAAAGCAGTAGCCGAACTGTACTTTTCGCCGGTTAAATGATGATAGATCCCAACACCTTCTTTTCCATCTGCTGTAACTCCTGCCACCTCATTAATGCCGGGCAAAGAAGCCTGGGCATGTCCACCCGGAATGGCATCAGTGCGCCATTCTTCGGTTAAACCTGGTAAGGCGTGCCAATCCATATTGGCCAAAACTTTTTCTGAATATTCGTCACCCTTTATTTTTAAAGGTAAAATCCCATAACCTGCATACCAGGCCTTACGCACTTTTCCAAAATCTTCGGCACCTACGGTGCGTTTCGATTTCAATTTTAGCGACACATAAAAAGGCTTTTCGGCCTCGCCACGGCGATGTATTAAAAACTCATTTACCCAATAAGCATCGGTTCCAGAATATTCGTGTGTATTGCTTTTAATTTTATTGTAAATATCATCCAGTGCAGGTTGGTTACTGATTTTTGTATTTTCACTTTCAGCTGTTTTCAAATCTTCAATGGCTTCGAGGTAAGTTTGGGTAACGAATTTTTTCAAATCTTCTCCGTAAGATCTTCCGCTAATTAAAAAATCGAACCTGTTTTTATAAATTATTTTAGGGTATACCCTTTCCAATCGATCTGCCGGAAACTGATAAGCGCTATTAGGTAATTTAAAATCGGTGTTTTTAAACTGGTTAAAACCTACAAAAGCATCGGTTAACCATTCGAAACCATAGGCAACCATCGCTGCATCAGTCGCATTGGCAATATGATGTGATACCGTACCATCGGGCTGAAAACCTGATTGAATATATTGGTGGGCCGGCACCTTATACTTTGTCATCCAATGGGCTACATCAGCGACCACACCATTCGGACTCCACCCCGGCGAGAAGCTCATTCCCTTAAAAGGTTGATCTTTATAATAATCGCTATACCAGTATTGCACGTAGGTCATTGGGCGGTTATAATCTGCCCACATAATGGGCAATGCCAGCATCATCCGGCTACGGTGGCCCAGGTTGGCATCGGCCCAGGCGCCTGATGACCGTAAAGTATCGGTAATTTTCCCCCAACGCTCCGTTGGGTCGTTTACCGCCCTTCTGTTTGCTACTTCTGCCATGGCAGTTTGGTAAAAACGTACCAAATCGTAATATACACGCTCAGCTTGCTTATCGCCCTGCTTCATTTCGGCCATTATTTTAGGCATTAAATGCACTACCGGGGCAATCAGGGCATCAGAAATTACCCATTGGTGGGTTACTACCTGTTCTTCAAGAAGGTTGTGCAGTTTTAAGTTCGAAAATCCATCACCCGTGCAATTTCCTATTGGTTTTCCATCAATAATTACATCTTTTCCTTCTACCGGCACCGCTTCGGTATAGGCCATCAGGGCAAGATAAATTGCTTTTTTTAACTTTTCCCGATCAGCAGGATTTCCTTCAGGACCATATTTCTTTGAGGTAGCGTAGGCATAGCCCAAACCTCCAATATTGTTGGAAACCGCTTCCCAATCGTATTCTATGCTTTTGCCTACAGGTTTATAAACTGCAGGATTTTTATGGTAAAAGCCATATTGGGTAAATTCGCCCTTAGTGGCTTCTAAATTTTCAATTGTTTTTTCTACCTCGGCATCTGTTGGTTTTTTTCGCCCGAACATTCTTCCGTTTGCCGTAGTTATCGTTTTATCTTTATAACGGTTAAACAAGGTTTGCCATAAGGTTTCTTTAACCACTTTTACCGTCACCGGAAAAGAATTAAGCTGTTTAGCACCGTCTTTTAAAACCACAGTCAGCTGCTGGTTGCCCAAAAACTTTCCATCGAGGTTTTGTTTGGTGCTAAGTATGCCCATAATTCTTCCGGCTGGATCGAAGCGCGTGCTGATAGCGAACAGATTATCTTTTTGGCTGCTAATGGCGAACTGATAACTTTTTGGAATGGGATTGCTGAGCACATCTTTGTTTCGCTCTAAATGGATGCGTCCGATGACTTCTGTATTTTTCGGACTGTTTACCTCAATATCGAAATAATTGGCAAATACTTTTTCCTGTGCAAAAGCCTGATTAATGAACAATATTGCCAAAACTGCAAGTGTGGTTATCTTTTTCATCTAATGTTTTTAATTTTTCTTTTAATTTTTTGAGTGCCCC
The DNA here is from genome assembly GCF_059423705.1 of Pedobacter sp. GW460-11-11-14-TSB4. Lineage (NCBI taxonomy): Bacteria > Pseudomonadati > Bacteroidota > Sphingobacteriia > Sphingobacteriales > Sphingobacteriaceae > Pedobacter > Pedobacter sp. GW460-11-11-14-TSB4. The sequence continues at coordinate 129,858 of NZ_JBWKYI010000008.1, read as the reverse complement.
CCAGGCGTTGCAAGGGATTGAGTTGTACACTTATTTCCTTGTTTCGTAGCACTTAGCCAAACGGATACTGTCTGGTCATGGTTTTAACAGGCTACCTGCCTCACAAATGAACTATTGAACCAATGAACTAACTCAATCTATCGAACCTGTTTTCATTTTACCGGCCGGCGTAAATTTCTTCTGAGCAAATCCATCTAGTTTTACCGCAATAACACTGGCTATTTTATCGGGTGCATTTTTAGGCAAACCATTAATCTCCAGGCTGCCGTCTTCGCTTTGCGTTAATGTTAATTTAGCAAAATCGCCTAAAAGCTGCACCGTTAAAGCCTTTTTGGTTAATCCAGCCAGTTTAAGTTTGCCATTATCTGGCCAGTTAAATACCGATAAGTAAAGTGTAGTACCTTTTTTATCGTCTTTAGCGGTAATGCGGCCCCAATCTACATCGGCTACCGGGTTAGCATGGCTACCATAAACAGCAACACCATATTTTTTAGTCCATTCGCCCATTTCTTTTAAACGGTCTACACTCTCTTGCGGAAAAGTACCATCGGGCTTTGGACCAATGTTTAATAAAAAGTTACCACCTTTTGAGGCAATATCTATCAACTGATGCAACAATACCGCTGTGCTCTTCCATTTATGGTCGTCGGTTCTGTATCCCCAGGTATCATTCATCGTCATATTAGTTTCCCAATCTTTTCCGTCAAGTTCTGCAAGGGATGGAATTTTCTTTTCAGGAGTTTTATAATCGCCATATTGGGGCTTTCTGATCAACCTGTCATTGGTTATCACATCTGGATTATATTGTTTAACCATTTTCATCATCTGTTCGGCCTGTTCTGGTTTCATTAAATTTGGTGTATCCCAAAAAATTACTGATATCGTACCATAATTCGTCATCAGCTCCTTCATCTGTGGGAAAGAAACTTCGTTAAAATATTCGTCGAAGGTTTTGGTTTGTTGCGCTGGATCCCAGCTACCTCTATGTGCTTTAACATAGGCGTCAATTCTGGCGCTATCAGGATTTGCCCAGCCTTGTTTCATAGGCCGAGGTCCGGTTGCCCCGCCAGGATTAACCCAATCCTGATCCTGTGAATAATAAATACCAAAACGCAAACCTTGCTTTTTACAGGCATCGGCCAGTGGTTTAATCATATCTTTACCATAGGCCGAGTGTTCTACAATATTCCATTTGCTGGCTTTTGTTTTGAACAATGCAAAACCATCATGGTGTTTGGCTGTTATCACGATGTATTTCATTCCGGCATTTTTGGCCATCCGTACCCATTCATTCGCATCGAATTTTTTAGGATTGAAATATTTAGCGGTATCCTTATATTCTTGTACCGGCACTTTCATGCGATTCATCAGCCATTCACCATTATTTACTTTTTGTGGGTGTCCCTGATAGAAACCACCAAACTGGGCGTATACGCCGAAGTGGATGAACATTCCGAAACGGGCATCACGCCACCACTCCATTTTGGTATCTTGTGGGATGGCTTTGGTGTCGCTTTGTGCAAAAATGGTTTGGGTAGCGATGAATAAGATAAAGAGGATCAGGGATGATTTTTTCATTACAATTTGTTTATTGCTATTGGTTAGTTTGATAAACGAATATAGCTGCTTATTGCCGGGAGCAGTTTTAATGATGTTTTAAATGCTTTTAATTTTGATGAAATACCCCGTTATATAACCAATTGAGGGCAATTTTGGAAGTAATGGGATGTTTTTTTTCATCACAGATAAGCAAAATGTTTAGTTACAGGCTCAGGATATTATTTTTGACACGGAAACACAGAAACACGTCAGGCAAACTTAATTAATGCCTGGCCTGATTTTATAATTCGGTTTTTCTGTGAGTGAAATTCATGATTTTTCCCATTAACTGATTAAACAAAAAATGCAGGAAAAATAAAATCCCTGCATTAAATACAATTAACTTATCGTAGCTTATTAATTCTAAATATGTTATTGTGGGTTGTCTCGGTGTTAAAATTTTATTGCTTTGCAGCCGCTTTTTTAGCTTCAGCTTCAGCTTTTTCCTTTGCTTTTGCTTCTTTGTAAGTTTTAAATTGTTCTGGCGTAAGAATAGCCGCAACCTTAGCTTCGTAATCCTTATACCATTGTTTCATGCTTGCTTTTTGTTCATCCGTTGCATTTTCGCCCAATGCTTTCATTTCGCCTCTGCGTGTCTGGCGATCGAGCTCCAGTGCTGCTAATTTAGGCTTTTGGTCTTCTGTTATTTTAACTATTGCATCTAATTTAGCCACTTCAGCTGCTACAACTTTATCATATTTACCGGGTGCAGTTTGTGCATAGCTTGCCGTAAATCCAATTACCACAAAAATTAATGTGTAAAATAGTTTCTTCATTTTTTAGTTTTTTATTCTGTTTATTAATCAATTAATTATAGCAAAAGCTAAAGCCTGTGTTTTTTTACCTGATAAATCTTTAGGCAGCGATACCACAACTTCTTCGCCCTCCATTTTCCAGTCTACATTTTTACTGCTTGAAAGCAATCTGATTTGTCCACCTTTTGCGGGCGCATTGCCTTTCCATTTTAGCGTGGCCGGAATTGTCTCTCCTTCTTTAATGCAGCAGATTGCATATTTCGTTTTGTTATCTTTTGAGCGGGTAAACCAGGTTAGTCCATCATGATAGTTACCGGTAATTCGGGTCGCGTAAATGGCTTCGCCATTGGCTTTCATCCAGGCGCCCACTTCTTTCAAGGGCGCCTCCACTTCTTTCGGAAATTCGCCTTCGGGCGTTGGGCCCCAGCTTAACAGCAAGTTGCCCCCTTTGGCTACAATTTCGGCCAAGGTATGGATGACCCAGGCAGAAGATTTTACTTGTTCTTCAGCAGATTTACGGTAACTCCAGCTTTTGGTTAAAGTTACGCAGGTTTCCCAGGGCGTATTCATCTGTTCTTTGGGGATCTGTTGTTCCGGGGTGCGGTAATTTTCGTAAGGACCATGTACCGTTCTGTCTACCACTAATATGCCGGGTTGTTTTTCTCTAGCCATTTTGGCAATGCGCGGCATATCCACCTCCTGGTTAAAGTTAGGATAGTTTGACCTGCCTCTTTCGTTCAGGCCCCATTCTTTACGTTCCAGTTCACTTTTTAATGCCGGACGGATCCAGCCGCCATCGAGCCACAAAACATCTACCTTGCCATAATTGCCTAAAATCTCGCCAATCTGGTTATAGGTAAAATCCTTAAATCTTTTCCACCTATCGGGATATTTGGTTAAATCATAATTGATATTACGTGTTGGCGTAGGAAAACGATCCCACCAGAAATCCTGTGAGTGCCAGTCTGGCTTAGAAAAATAGGCACCAATCATCATCCCCTCTTTGCGGTAAGCATCAAAAATATATTTCAGTACATCTGCTTTCGGATTGCCTTTGAAAGGACCATTAGTGATTTTATAATCGCTTTGTTTGGTATCGAACATGCTGAAACCATCGTGATGTTTAGTTGTAAAAACCACATATTTTATTCCGGCATTTTTAGAGCTCTCGGCCCATTTCTCAGGATTAAATTTGGTCGGATTAAAATCCTTAGCCAGGCCCCAGTACCATTTTTTATAATCTTCGTAGTTTAAAGTGGTATCGCGTTTAGGCCATGGTTCACCACATATTACCCAGGATTCGGGTATACCGGCCTGCGTATATACCCCCCAGTGTAACATCACTCCAAATTTCTGATCCTGCCATTTCTCCAGCTTGGCTTTCACCAATGGATCGCTCGGGTATTCATATTCTTTAGAAGGATCGTAAATGTCTTCTTGCTGGGCAATGGCTAAAGCAGGTGTTAGGGCAAGTAATAATAATACAAGTTTTTTAAACATTTTTTTTCTATAATTAACTAGTAACCAGGATTTTGCTTGATATTTTTATTCACATCAATTTCACTTAATGGAATAGGAAATAACTCATGTTTTCCGGTTATAAAATTTGCAGGGGCAGGATAATTGTAATTAGACCTGATGGCTTTTACTTTTGTATTGGTATCATCAATGGATTGTTTTAAAGCATTCCAACGGATTAAATCAGCTCTTCTTAAACCTTCGTAACTTAACTCCCAGGCACGTTCCTGCTGCACAGCTTTAAAAAAGGCATCTTTGCTTAAACCCGACTGCAGATCGGCATTGGTGCTTGTAGGTTTAGGCAATAATGTAGCTACAGCGGTGGCTCCACTGCCTTTTCCATCGGTAGGTACGATGCTCACCGTAGGTACAGAGGTATAGCCTGTTCCGGCATTCATCATGGCAATGGTTGCTACGCCTTTTGTTGCATTAACGCTAACAGCTCCAACGGCAGCATCGCTCCCGCCACCACCGGTAATTTGAAATTTTATAGATGAGAAAGTTGTGTAGCCAGTGCCCGGTGCGGTTAGGCTTACTGAAATTCCACTTCCAGGTACGTCAATCCCATAAGCACGTCTTCTTACCTGGTTAATGGCTTCATAAGCAAGTGTATTTGGACCGTTGTTTAATTCATTTTCTACTTCTGCACGCATTAATAATAAATCAGCATAACGCATCACTACGTAATTAATCCGTGTTCCCCCTCTTTCAATTAATTCTTGCTTTTGGTATTCCCTGCTCCATTTAGCAGCCCTCCATGATTCATCTGCTCTTGCTAAAGTCTGTGGTTGTTTATTTCCCAAGGCATCGATGGTGTAGTTGGCGATAGAAAAATCCCTTCTGGCATCGCCGGTAGCAAAGCTATCGTAAAAAGGCCTAACCGCCAGGGTCCTGCCATTTGTGGAAAAATAAACACCCAAAGCAGTAACCGGAGTTCCGTATATTACACCTAAGGCATTACCTGAGGTGGTGTTATTGTCTGAATTAAAAAAAGCGATCTGAAAAATATTTTCTGTCGGTTCTAAAACACCCTGACACTGGTTTTTGAAAACCTGCGAGTAGCTGGGATTTAGCTTGTATTGGTTTTGTGCAATCACATCATCAATCTGCTGCTTGGCTAGAGTATAATATTCCCTGTAATTTGCCGGGCGCTCCATTTGTTTGCTGGTACGGCTTAGCGAATAACCACCGGCATAGAGGGCTACCCTGGCTAACATTGCTTTTGCAGCCCATTTGTTAATGCGCTCATCGGTCGGTAATGCAGTGGGTAAAGCATCTGCCGCCTCCTGCATTTCTTTAAGGATGAATTTATAAATTTCGTAACGATCGGTAACTGGCAGTTTAAAATCATCACCTGTTTGTGAAGGTGTGGTTTTAAAAGGCACGTCGCCCCAATAGTGTACCAGTTCTGAATAGTAGAATGCCCTCAAAAATTTGGCTTCAGCCATATTTCTATTTAAAGCATCTTTTTGGGCCTGTGTACCACTACTGTAAATCCCCATTTGTGGGATGCGGGCTAATACCACATTTGCCCGGTCAATACCTTTGTAAAAGGCCGTCCATGTATCCAGAAAGGCTGCGCGTTCCGGTGTACCGTTATAGTGTGGAATTACCCGATAATCATCGGCTAAATTAGATCCTTCGGTTTGGCCTATATCGGTATCGTTATCATAAACCAAAGGGATGTTGAAGCCATAGGTACTGCGATCAGACATGATATCGTACACACCCAAAGTTGCTGAATAGGCCTCTGTTTCGTTTGAAAAGAAATTATCAGAAGTAAAGAATGAATAAGGTTCTGTTTCTACCGCCTTTTTACACGAAACAATTGCGGTGGCCCCAAAAATTAAGCCTGCCAATAATATTTTATTGTTAAATTTCATATTGCTTTTCATCTCTCTTGATTTAAAATGATAGATTAAGACCTGCCAGGAATGATTTTGCTCTTGGATAAGCACTGGCATCGATGCCTGGAGTTAAAGGATTGTTTACGACACTCACTTCAGGATCATAACCTTTATATTTTGTAAATACATATAAGTTATAAGCAGTAAAATAAACACGCGCATTGGCAATTTTTACTGCACTTAACCATTTTTTAGGAAAAGTATAACCCAGGCTAACATTATTGATCCGCAGGAAAGAACCATCTTCAATAATTTCATCATACAAACGGGAGCTACCTCCACCATTGTAAGATGGTATTGTTTTACCCTGGTTTAGCGCAGCGAGTTCTACCGGACTGGTAACCCTTGCTCCCGAAGTGTTGATGGTGGTCCAGCGATCGGCAAATGAGGCAAAAGTGTTTACGTAATCTAAAGTCAGATCAGAATTGGTTAATCTATTGGCATTATATACTTTATTGCCTAGAGAGAAGTTTACGAATACACTCAAATCGAAGCCTTTATAGCTAAAGTTGTTTCCCAAACCACCTGAAAATTTAGGCTTGGCGTTTCCTAAGGGCACCCTGTCGAAGTTGTTGATGATACCATCAGGCACACCATCGGGTCCGCTAATATCTTTAAACTTAATAAAGCCAGGCTGCACGGTAACAGCATCTCTAACCACGCCTGGTTTTAAAGTATAAGCATTGGTTGTTGGATTATAGTTAAAATCGCTTACCTGATATAAACCTTCTTTTACATAACCATACATTACACCCACCGGGCTACCTACCTGCAAAATATAATCGCTGGCAATATTACCATCGGCCAACCTGCTCGTTTCACCATCGCTTAAGCTTAATACTTTTGTGTTGGTAAAAGCTACGTTTAAGTTGGTTGTCCAGTTAAAATTGGTTGTTCTGATGTTTGTGCTGTTCAAGGTCATTTCAAGTCCTCGGCTCGATGTGGTACCTATGTTCTGAAACTGGGTATTAAAACCTGAACTGGCTGGTATACGCGTATTAAACAACAAATCTTTAGAGCGGTTATCATAATATTCGGTGGTTAAGGTGATGCGTTGTTTTAATAAACCAATATCCAAACCAATGTTTAATGCTTTTAACGATTCCCATTTTAATGAAGGATTAGCCAGGTTTTCCTGAAAAGATGCAGATATCAACTGATCGTTTAACGGGTAAACCCCGGCATTATAAATACCTAATGCGGCATAGTTTGCAATACGGTTATTACCTGCAACACCATAACTTAAACGCAGCTTTAAATCAGAGAATATATGCTGTTGTTTCATAAATTTCTCTTCTATAGCACGCCAGCTTACGGCAGCCGATGGGAAGTATCCCCAGGTATTGTTGGCACCAAATTTCGAAGAACCATCAGCACGCAGGGTTGCGGTTAATAAATACTTTCCTTTGTAAGAATAGTTGGCCCTGCTGAAGAACGACAATAGTTTGCTATCTTCTGCTGCTGTAACCGGGAAGGACGTTACCGTACCCAGTTGAAGTTTATCCCAACCTAAATTAATTGAAGGAAAGTTTGTTGAAGCGGTCAGTAAACTTTGATTGTAATTGTAGATATATTCCTGACCCACAGAAACATCGAGTTTATGGTCTTTGTTAAATACGTTGGCGTATGTTAATGTGTTATTGTAATTAAACTGCTGCGCAGTAGAATAACCCACCCCACCAGTAGCTCCGCCCGAACGTTGTGCAAATAATGATCTGGCATCGTTAAAAATCCTGGCTGAGTTATTATTATCGGTAAAGTTTACCAAACCGCGATAAGTAAAGTGTTTATCAAAAAAGTATGACGCTGTTGCATTCATGTTCAACGATTTTAACCTTGATTCACGGTGCTGAGTCTCCAGCGTAACGATCGGGCTTTGATAAAGCACAGAACTAGGATTCGGATCTAAAGGATCTATATCCAAATCGATTAGCGAAAAATCATCATTACCAATACCCACAACCGGTCTGTAGCGCAAAATGGTATTCAGCAGACTTAATCTCCCCTCGCCCGTACCTAAGCCGGTTATTTTCTGGTTGGCATAATTGACAATAGCACTTAAATTAAATTTTTGACTTACGTTGTGTGAAAGACTCACTTTAGCGATATCTTTTGCCGATGCGGTGTTGAGCAAAATCCCATTGTCATCATTGCGCGAGTAAAATACATTAAAGCGGGTTTCTCTGCCCCCACCGTTAATACTGATCTTATGCGCCTGGTTAACAACGGCATCGCCAAACGATTCTTTTTGCCAATCTACCCCTGGCCTGTTGCCATAGCGGATCTGCAGCGAATCGAAGCTGCCATAGTTTTTCAGAAATGAGGCTAAACGTGCCGGATCGGTTGCGCTCACTTCATAACGCAGCAAAGTATATTGCAAAGGATTCATCATCGGTAAAAAGGTAGTCACCTTTTTTACACCTACGTAACCATCATAGTTGATGGATACTTTACCTTCCTTTATTTTTTTGGTGGTAACCAATACGACGCCGTTAGCACCACGGGCTCCGTAAATAGAGGTTGCCGATACATCTTTCAGTACGTCTACAGATTCGATATCCATCGGATCTAAAAAAGACAATCCATCTGTTTGCGGCACACCGTCTACTACATATAAAGGCTCGTTGCTTTGAGTAATCGAAGTTCCACCCCTGATTACAATTGATGGTGCTGCTCCCGGTGTACCATCAGCCATTGATACCTGAACACCTGCTAAACGGCCTTGTAGTGCCTGTCCAACATTCTGTACCGGAACCTTGGCCAGTTCTTCACCTTTTATAGATGATATTGCACCCGTTAAATCTTTACGGGCTACGGTTTGTCCATAACCGGTAACCACAACTTCGTTCAGGTTATTGGCATCATCGATCAGTTTTGCGTTGATGGTTGTTCTTCCGTTAACCCCCTGCTCTGAAGTTTTTGTACCTAAATAAGAGAATACCAAACGGGCGTTTGATTTTACCTTAATGGTGTATCCGCCATCGTTACCGGTTATGGTGGTATTGGTGGTACCTTTTTCGTTTACAGTTGCACCAGGTAAAGGCTGGTTTGTCTCATCTTTCACTATCCCTTTTACGGTAATAACCTCTTGTGCAAAAAGAAAGTTATAACTGGTAAGCAATAGGAATAAAATTATAATTCGTTTCATGTGATTTCCCTTGTCGGTGAATTAATGGTTTAATTAGATTAGCTGAAACCCGGTTTTAATAAACAGGTTAGCGGCCGTTTTAACTGTTGCAGTTAACAGGTATTCATCAAAAGCTTCTGAAGCAGATCCTGCCGTTAAATCTACATTTCCGGCGATACCCAGCAGCTCTATTCCTGCCTGAGCGGTTTTGGTTTCCCTGTTGAGCAATCCGGCATCAATATCATATACCGGATTTAGTGCACCAATCATCGAATCGTTTCCGGTAATCGGGAGTAAATCGCTTCCATCGGCATCGTTTCTTCTGATACTTACCCATGGACGTAAATATTTGAGTGTGGCAATCTGTAGTTTATTGACCATCTGGCGCAATTGGGCTGAATGACGAGCTTCTACGGTTTGTATCCGGGCGGCAGTGGCCAAAGCTGGTGTTCCCATTAATGTAATCAGTTGTCCTTTATAAGCACGTTCACTTAAATCTTCCAGCACCACAGCGGTTCTTAAAAATGTACCATAATTGGTAGCCACATTCGCATTCACTTTGGTATAATCGAAACTGGTATAAGGCATTAAGGGCCTTGGCGTACCACCCAGATCGGTAACGGCTTTGGTGATTACATTAATATGTGCCTGCTCCTGGTCGCGTAAGGTGGTAATAATGGGCTTATCGGCCACCAGTATTAAAGTTGGTGTAGCGGTTAATGCATTATTATAAAACTGAAACTGCATATAACCTAAAACCAAAACCAGGTTTAGCGAATCTATTGTAGCCGCATTTGTAGTCGTTTGGCTATACGCTTTTTGAAACATGCTGCCAAATGTTAAAGGTAAAGCGGCTAAGGAAACTTTCTTGCCCACGTTTAAAAGGTGCTGCAATGCCTTACGCCTTGGACTCAATTCATTATAAACCTCGCCCTCTACTTTTTCTATTTCCTCAATGATATTTAAAATATTCATACTGTTTTGGTTTATAGATTGATTACATTCAATTTTGTTTTGATATATTTTGATGCTTGTTCCAGCACTTTACCTGGCGCGAGGGTAACATCGAGTGCGTTAGCGGCATCGGCACCTAAAGGAGCCAGTTCGGTAAGATCGGCAAAGCTTAGGGCACTTACCTGGCTACGTACATAGGCTGCATGGCGTGCTTCTACGGTTGCGATCTGACTTAAAATAATCAGGTTATAATCGTTTTTACATTTCACTACCGCATCGTTATAAGCGGCAACCCCCAAATCTTCGAATGTTTTGGCTGCATTGAATACGGCTGTAGCATCGGCAAAATCGATAGATGAAAAATCAAATTCAAGTACACCCAAGCCAGCTGCACCTAAAAATTTCTTAAAAAATTCGCGGTGGGCAATTTCATGGAGCCTGATATCATTGAACAACATTTTTTGCGGAGCGGTAAAAGTTGCCGGAAAACTTGCTGCAGCCTTGATGTAAAACGCAGCCTCTAATTGTTCTAAAGCATAAATATAATTAAGCAAACCTGCATCATCTTTAAAATCGATTGTATTATCGGTATTGTTATAAGGAGTAGATGCAGGTGTTTCTTCCTTTTTACAACCGATTAATCCCATTGTTAAAGCCGCTGATGCCCCTGCAAATTGCAAAAACTGCCTTCGCTGCATGTTGCTGATCGAAAAAGAATCTTTTTCAGCTATCGCTTCAGAATTATTTTTAGTCATTTTGTTAGTTGGTTTATAAAGTTCAGTATTGCAATCGGTATCCGGTTCGGTTATTAACTGTATACCTTATCTGTATTATTTGGTTAAATGTTTTAAACCTTTTCAGGTTTGCTTAGTCTGTAAGCCTGTTAGGAAAATGATATGTGGAGATTATTTTCCACAGGTCGGTTGCCATTCATCTTACTGTAACGAATTTAGCATTAGGGATAGAAAAAGAGTTTCAAATTTGTTTAAAATACTATCAAATTTGGCTAAACATGCCTTAAATGACTTATTTCGGCCTTCCCTGGGGTTATTTGGAGCAGAAATGTTGACAAAACAGCTGAGATAAATGGTAAAAAATTTAACCGATTTATATTTTCCTGTAAGCGATATCCTACATTATTCGACAGAAAAAAAAGGATATTCTAAATTTTAGAATATCCTCTCTGTTTAAATTCAATAATTTTTATTCTGACCGATTCCCAGAAAAGGATACAGATTTAGCTGAACTCCTGTTATTTTTCTGAAGAATTATTTTACGACATAATCAAATGCCTTAAATTTTTGAAAAACATTTGCTGCACAACCAAGCAACCCTGCCTTGTTGCCCAACCTGGCCGCAACCACCAGCTCATTACCAGGTGCAATAGGTACCGCTAAAGTTTTTATTCTTCTTTCTATCTCCCGAACATAAAAAGCGCCCGACTCGCTTATGCCTCCACCAATTACAATTTTTTGTGGACTAAACACATTTACAAAACTAATAATGCCCGTAGCCAGATAATCGAAATGTGATTCCATCGCTTCAACGGCATATTCTTCTCTGGCGAGGTATTTTTCTACCATATATTTACCATCAATCTCTTCTGGTGGATTAGGATGAATAGACTGGTAATGGTTAAGCAGGGCCGTTACCGATGCATAAGCCTCTAAACAACCACGACCTCCGCAAGCGCAGGCAAGTCCGTTATGTTGTACAACAATATGTCCCAGTTCTGTACCTCTATTTCTAAATCCGCCGTAAAGTTTATTATCAATCATCACTGCGCCACCTATCCCTGTGCCCACGGTAAGAAAAACCACATCACTACAATCTTTGGCTGCGCCGTAAGTCATTTCTCCAAGGCCCATTAAATTGGCATCATTATCCATTACAATATTATAACGGGTTACTTCCTGCAGGATTTCGCCTAAAGCCAATTGTTTAAACCCAGGTAAATTATCGGCACCGGCAATAATCTTGTTGTTGTAAATAATTCCCGGAAAACCTATACCTACCCCAAGAATGGGGTTTTTAAATTTTTTAGCACAGGTATGGATCGCCTCTACAATCAGCGCAATAATGGCACCTTGTGTTTTCGCATTTTTTAGCGATACAATAATGGAATATAAAATTTCGCCATTTTGGTTTACTACCCCACATTTGAGTGAAGACCCACCAACATCAATTCCGATAGCATACGATTGTTCCATGTTGAAATTATTTAAAGTAATCATATACCGAACCTAGTTTAAATCTTTTTTGCATTGCTTTAATGGATATGTTTTTGTCGTTTCAATTTAGCATTTAAATATAGGCTAAAAATAGAATTCATGATAAGCCTATACATTAAATTTCAGATCAAAATCTTTAAAAATTGATTAATCCATTAAGAAATAGGTTAACAAACAGCCTTAATTACAAATACAAGGTGTATAGCCCTAAAAAATTTGTGCCTTAACCAATTTCAAAATATTTATGATAATAATCAAAAGTGATTCTGTTTGCGCTGTCTTAATTTCACTTCACAAAACAATTATAATTAAGACCAAATTTCTACACTATGAAAAAAGCTTTTTGCTTGGTAGTGGTAGCCGCCACACTGGTATTAAACTGCTGTGCTGCTCCTGTACAAAATGATCCTCCCTTAAATTGGTTAAAGAAAACCACTGACGTGATTGCATTTCAGTTAAATAAAGCTGCACAAACCTATAAACCTGGCAAAAACCCACGCTCCGTTAATCCGAACGGAACCATCAGGATTGCTGGCATTACCGATTGGACCACAGGCTTTTTTCCGGGAAGCCTATGGTATGGTTATGAGCTTACAGGCGATAAAAACCTGGCCCAGGAAGCCAAAAAATTTACGCTCGCACTAGATTCTATACGCCACATCACCAATACCCACGATGTGGGTTTTATGCTTTACTGCTCTTATGGTAATGCTTTCCGCATCACCGGAGATAAAACCTATTTACCCGCACTACAGGACGGTGCCAAACATCTTGCGGCACGTTTTAACCCAAAAGTAGGTGTAATCCGATCATGGGATTTTTCGTGGTGGCATTATCCGGTCATTATCGACAATATGATGAACCTCGAATATTTATACTGGGCGGCAACCGAATTTAAAAATCCGGCTTACGCCAATATTGCCAGTACCCATGCGACCACTACGATGAAAAATCATTTCAGAAAAGATTTCAGTTCATACCATGTGGTAGATTATGATGCTGCAACCGGAAAGGTCCTGGCCAAAAGAACGCATCAGGGGGTAACTGACGAATCGGCCTGGGCCCGTGGCCAGGGATGGGGACTTTATGGTTATACCATGTGTTATAAGAACACTAAAAATCCTGCTTTTTTAGCGCAGGCAGAAAATATTGCCAAATTCATCATGAACCACCCACGTATGCCAAAAGATAAAATACCGGTGTGGGATTTTGACGTGCATAACGCAACCGGTGTCGAAGAGCCTGCGCCGAGAGATGCCTCAGCAGCGGCTGTTATTGCCTCAGGCTTACTGGATCTGAGCACTCAGGTAAAAGATGGTAAGAAATATTTTGATTATGCTGAAGAAATTTTAAAATCACTTTCTTCTGATGAATACCTGGCCAAACCGGGCGAAAACGGTCTGTTTATCCTCAAACACAGTGTAGGTGCCTTTTTATACAATTCAGAGATTGATACACCTTTAGATTATGCTGATTACTATTATCTGGAAGCATTAAAAAGATATACCGAAATAGCGGCAAAGGCTAAATACTGAATGTAAAATCCTCCAAGTTTTAAAAACTAAAAATTCAACCAAATATTTTAAAAAACCAAACTTAAAACTATGCGTAAACAATTTACATTAACCACGCTTGCTGCGGCAACACTTATGCTGCTGGCGGCCTCCTGCAAAAAAGGCAAAGTCAACACACCTGACGAAAACCTTGATGCAAAAATTTCGTTTACATCCGCTATTCTAGGGCAAGCAAACACCAAAGCTTCTGGCAATACCTGGGATGCAAATGATAACATTGGTGTATTTTCCAAAAAAAGCAGTGATGGAACCTTAGTTGATGTCAACAAAAAGTACACGACTACCGGCAATGGTAATTTTACGGCTACAGGAAGCGAGATTATCAATTATCCTAACGATGGTTCATCGCTGAAATTTGCAGCTTATTACCCATACAACGCAACCAATACCAACAACATCTACAAAGTAAACGTAGCATCGCAAACCAGCCTGCCAGCGATCGATTTAATGTATGCCAGTAACGCTACGGGATTTAGCCAAACCAGTACCACTACACCGAACCTCACTTTTACACACCAGTTATCGAAAGTAGAAATTACCGTAAAAGCAGGTGCAGGCGTGAGCAGTGTAAGTGGTGTTACCGCAGCATTTCAAAGTTTTAATACCTTAGCCGATTTTGATTTAATCGCCGGAGCACTGACTAGTGGCCTGGCCCCTGCCAATATTAATGCCAATATAACAGCATCTGGCGCAGATCAACTGGCCTCGGCCATTATGCTGCCATTAGCCGACGCCAGCAACAAAACAATTGTATTTACACTTCCATCAGGCGACAACTTTACCTGGACTCTACCGGCAGGTTCTAAATTTGAAGCGGGCAAGAAAAATACTTATACTATTGTTTTACAAAAAGTTACCACGCCAGTAGCCGTACAACTGGGAACGGCTACCATTACCAACTGGGTAGATGTACCTGGTGGCAGCACAAACCTGAATCCGGATGTGACCACCCCAACGCCTACCGAGAAGCAAATTTTTATGGAAACTTTTGGAACCAAAGATTTAAGCGGATTTCCAAGTTCCCGCCAGGCTGTTACAGCATATGACAATTATGACAATCCTACCTTTGCCTATGCAGGAAATACCACAATCATTGTGGCCGGTAACGGATTTACCACCAATAATGCCAGATTTGTCGGCACTGAAAATAATATTAAAATGAACAATATTAATACCGATGGCTTTACTAATCTGAAGTTGCAATTCAGGGCGACCTTAATCAATGCACCTGCAACTGGTACTACACTTGATTTTGCCAACATCATCACCGTAAGGTATAACGGAGTTGACTATACTGTGCCAGCCGCACCAAGCAATAATAGCACGACGCCGGTAAGTATCGAGGTCAACTTAAGTACCGCAGCAGCCAATGCGACCAGTACTTTGGAATTTATAGGTAATAAAGGAATAGTTGCCCCGGCGACAGGTTCTTTTTTCCGTATAGATGATGTAAAACTACTGGGCACAAAATAATATCAATAAAATATAAGGGGAGCAGTCTTAAAAGGGCTAGCTCCTCTTTCTTATTTTCGGTAACCATGGAACGCTTTTATATTCAACAAATAACATTCAAAAAGTTCATATTTTATATGGGCATCCTTGTGTTTTTATTCTCCTGTAAGCGGTCGGAAGAAGACATTTTTGTTATCAAAAAAGAAGAATTAAAAAAAGTAGTTATCGTGTACATGTCGGCCAATAACAGCCTTGCTTTCAGTGCTTATACCAATATCAATCAGATGGAAGAAGCATTTGACCAAACAAACGGCAAATTGATTGTATATGCTAAAATATTTGGACAACAGCCTACGATATATGAAATTTCAAAGGATAGCAGTCCACAAATTGTAAGCCGTAAAGTAAAAGTATATAACGACCACGATGCCTCGAACCCCGATATCATGAAAATGATATTCAGCGATATACAGGCTTTATACCCCGCCAAAACCTATGCTGCCATTCTTTGGTCGCATGCAACCAACTGGTTACCCAAAAGTGCGACGATTAGCCTGCGTTCTTTTAGTGATGACAATGGCAGTAAAATGGATGTGCAGGACCTGAAGTATGCCTTACCCAACAACCTTGAGTATCTTATTTTTGATGCCTGCTCTATGGCCTCTACAGAAGTATTATACGAGCTTAAAGACAAAACCCGCTACATCCTGGCTTCGCCAACCGAAGTGTTAAGCGTAGGCCTTCCATACAACCGCATTGAAAAAAATCTATTTGAAGACCCCGAGGTGGGATTACCTGCGATTTGTGACAACTATTATCGTTATTATATGACGCAAAGTGGCAATAACCAATCTGCCACATTCTCGCTCATCAAAACAGAAAAACTGGAACAACTGGCACAAACGACACGCAATTTCCTGTACCAGCATTCTTTTACTTATCCTGATTTTAGACGGGCTGAAGTACAACGCCTTGATTTTGATCCCGCTTCACCTATGTCAGGATTTGATTTTATGGATTTTTTTGAAAAAAACTTCCCAGGTATTTCCCTGCAGGGATTACAAGATGCAGTGAATGATGTAGTGTTATACCAAGTGCATACGCCGAATTTTTTGGGGAAACCGATCAATCGGTTTTCCGGTCTGTCCTGCTATATACCCCACCCGGATAATGAATGGGCACATCCTTTTTACCGGAGTTTAGGCTGGTATCGCGCAGCAGGATTTGATAAAATGTTGTAATGCAGTATTACACGTAAATAAGAAGGAGCAGCGATAAGCAGCATGATCGTTTTAGGCTTTCTTCATCAAAATTGATATTCTTTTGATCCATATCGAAAGTACCCGCAACATTATATCTATAATTTTAACAAATGAATAAAAGATCACCTGCCTTTCTAAATCAAAAAGCAATAGCTACTTTATTCGCATTATTGTTTTTTGCTTATTCGTGCCGAAAAGATAATACAGGTCCATTGTCAGGCCCCGTATCTGATAACAGTCTGCGGTTTACCTCCTCTGTGGAAGGTGAAACCGGAACCAAAGCCACGGGCAATACCTGGCAGGTAAATGATAGCATTGGCCTGTTTATGAAAAAAGCAGCTGATGCAGCAGTAATTGCTGCCAATAAAAAATACATCACCACTGGCGATGGCAATTTTTCAGCACAAGGAGACCATGGTTTGAATTATCCTGATGGTTCTGCTGTAAATTTTGTGGCTTATTATCCATATCAACCCGGCATCTCTGGCAATATTTATCCGGTCGATTTATCTTCACAAACCAGCCTTCCGGCCATTGACCTGATGTACGCCAACAATGCCACTGGCTTTAGCAATAAAAGCACCACTAGTCCAAATTTAAGCTTCACGCGCCAGTTGGTGCAGGTAGATCTTACCATTATGGCCGGCAGCAACATCGACCTGAATGGCATTACCGCCAGTTTTCAAAATATGAACACAAGAGCCAATTTTGACCTCAATACAGGTACGCTAACGGCGGGGTCTACGCTGGCTAATGTAAATGCGAATATTAAGTCTATTGCAGGTACCCCCTATTTAATGGCCTCCGTTATTTTATTGCCCCTGGCGGATGCAGCCGGGAAAAAAGTTATTTTCACCCTGGCCTCTGGCAGCACTTACACCTGGACCCTACCTTCAGGTGCTACATTTGAAAAAGGAAAAAAATACCGATACAACGTTACATTGGGTAACGGACAACCCTGGTTACAGCCTTTTACACGTCGCGTATTTCCGGAAAGGGATAGTGCCCAGTTTGCCAACATTGTAGATAAACAATGGGTGGTTATTGGCAATAACAATCCTTATGCTTTTCAAAAAGATTATGGTATTCTTTTTAATGGCGAACCTTCTTATCGTTTTGAGCTAAAAAGTGATGGAACGACAAGAGACAGGGTTGAACTACAATATGCATACGCCACTAACCAGGATTATGCAGGTATTTCTGCTGCTGATTATATTAAAGACCAAAAAACGTTCAGCACCTACCTCCGTGGTAAAGGTATTACACCACAGGCCAGCAAATGGCGATATCAATATGCGATCTATGTGCCTTCTACTACCGATCCAGCTTCATCGGCAATTTTTTCACAAATTCATGGCATGAACGATCGTACGCTGGTCGTATCACCAAATGGCGAACAAACCATGCTTACAAAAGACCAGTTTTTGGAACTGACACAGACCATGATATTTGATGATGGCCTAGGGTATTCCATCGTAAACGGGGCAAAGGGACCAGCCAACGGATGGAAAATGGATGCTGGTGGTTATCCGCCAATGGAAATGGGCTTTGGCAGAGGACAGTTTTATATTTCCGTAACCTCAGACAGCAAATGGGCAACCGATATTGAAGACCGCAATGGCGCCAATATTGATCGTGTCGGGGTATTACAACCAGTAACCTCAGCCGGGGGATATAAAATAGCGACCAATGTGTACCGCATGCCTTTTGCCAATTATCCCAAAGATACCTGGGTTACCTTTGTTATGGATATTGATTATTCCGCTTACAATGGACCAGGCAACCAAATGATCGCACCCGGCAAAATAGACGTCACCATGAGTTACCATCAAAACGGAACAGCTGTAAGCACAAAAATTGTAAATAATGCCACTGTGGCTATTGGCCGAAACGATGCACCAGGCTATTACTTTAAATTTGGCATCTACCAACCTGGAGATGTCCAATCTTTTGTTGTGAACTGTGCAGGATATTCACAAACACCACGTTAATTAAAATATGTTTAAAAACGACTGCCTAACCGCTATAAATATTTTTAACAAATGAATAAAAGATTAACAAGCTTTCTCTATCAAAAAACAATGGCTGTTGTTTTGTTTGCCTTACTGATTATTGTCTATTCCTGCCGAAAAGATGATAAGGGCTCCAACTCGTCTCCGGAGCCAACACCCGGCAGGCAGGTGCAGTTTACCTCATCCGTTGAAGGCGAAACCGGAACCAAGGCCACAGGCAATACCTGGGAGACTAACGACAATATTGGCGTGTTTATGAAAAAAGCCTCCGATGCTTCGGTGCTTGCGGTCAATAAAAAATATACCACCACTACCGGAAACGGGAATTTTACCGCACAGACCAGCGATGCCTTCAGTTATCCAGGTGATGGCTCTGCCATTAATTTTGTTGCTTATTATCCCTACAAATCAACAATAGCTGGCAATATCTACAAAGTAGATGTGTCTTCACAAAGCAACCTGCCTGCTATCGACCTGATGTATGCCAATAATGCCACCGGTTTTAGCCAGGGCAGCACTACGGTTCCCAATCTAAATTTTGCACATCAGTTAGCACGGGTAAACCTGATCGTACAGGCTGGCGGGGGTATTGCCAGTTTAAACGGCATTACGGTCAGCTTTCAAGACTTCTCCACGCAGGCCGATTTTGACCTGAATACGGGTACATTCGCTGCCGGCACTAATCCTGCCAATATCAGCGCCAACATCAGTGGCACTGCGGCTGCCGAACGGGTAGCATCTGCTGTTTTACTACCCATTACTGGCGCTACCAATAAAAAAGTGGTTATTACCTTGCCCTCGGGAGAATCTTTTACCTGGTTACTACCCAATGGCACTAATCTCGAAAGAGGTAAAAACTACACCTATACCGTGGTGCTGCAAAAGAGCATTCCTGTTTCTATCCTTAATGTAGATTATGAAAGCGGAACCCTCAATTCGGGCATTACGGGTATAAGCTCTTCTCATGCCACAGCAGCTGACGCCAATTATATGGTACAAGCAGGCGCTACAGGAAACTATGCCATTGCCCATAAAGTAGTATATGGCGATAATGCATATTATTCTGATGGCGCTTACCGGAGCGAATCGGATGCGATAGCCCTCACCGCCGCCCGCTACGCGCCGGGAGACGAACGTCGGTATGAGTTTAGTGTTCTGCTGAAAGACTGGACGCCCTGGCTTTCCGACCCTATTTATGAAACCAATATTTTTCAGCTAAAAGTATCTGGCAACTCCACTACCGATTCGGGCGTTCCTTTACAACTGCGTGCTTCGAGAAACGCACTGCGGCTGCGCTACAGGGATAATATTCGGGTAGTTAATTTCCTGTCTGATGTTAGGCCTTATGTAAACCAATGGATACATTTTAGAATAGATGCAAAATGGACTAAAGATGCAACGGGATATATCAGAACTTTTATGAAACTGCCCGGACAAAATGATTTTAAGCTGGTGGATGAAAAAACAAATTACGACACTTTTGCCGGCGATCCAGCTGTCGGAAATATTGGATATATCAAATGGGGCGTTTATGGGATCCAGGAAGGGCTTACCCGAATTACCTATCACGACGATATCAGGATTTATAAATTAAACTAATAATTCCGCTAAAAGCTAATACAAGACCTTGAATAAATATTACAGCATATGATGCGTTTAAAAATAATATTACTGGCCATTACCATAATTTCATCGGCATTCAGCTCCACAAAAGCACAAGAAACAGCGGTTAGCAAAAGCAGTTTCGATGTGGTTAACCTGGATGCCAAAGGATTGGAAAAGGTTAAACATCTGGTAGCTGCTGCAAAGTACGAAGAGGGGGCAAAAGAATTGCTTAAATATTACCGCAGCCGCACCAATGTGCGTCACCTTGATTTTGATACGGATGAGATTAAAAAATTAGCAGGCAAAAAGGTAAATGAAAATACACTTGAGCTGGCCAATAATATTTTGCAGCACAAATTTAAACCACATAAAGGTTATCCTACTTTCGATTATGGCAAAGAGATTAACTGGCAATACCGCCCGGTGCAAGATCAATTACTGACCACTTTTTTACACCGCACTGCTTTTTGGGAGCCTTTGGGCATCGTGTACCAAAGTACCGGCGATGAGCAATATGCAAAAGAATGGATATTTGAACTGCGCGATTGGGTTAAAAAAAACAAACAGGGTGCTTACGCCGATGATAAAGATTACGCCTGGAAGGCTTTCGTGGTATCGTTCAGGTTAAATCACTGGTCAGGTTATTTTAATCTTTTTCTTAACTCGCCAAATTTTACCCCTGCATTTTTAATGGAGTTTTTAAACTCGTACAGCGCACAGGCCGATTATGTAATGGCCAATTATACGGATATAGGCAACCATAGACTATACGAAGCGCTGCACATGATGTACGCCGGTAGCACATTCCCCGAAATGAAACAGGCGGCTAACTGGCGTAAAAGTGGCATAACCGTTTTAAATGAAGAAATTAAAAAACAGATACTGCCTGATGGCGTTCAGTTCGAGCTATCGCCCTCCTACCATATTGGCAGCATTAAAATATTTTTGGATGCGCTGCAAATTGCCCAGTTAAATGGAGCAGCAGCGGAATTTCCTGAAAGCTACCGGAACCTTGCCGAAAAAATGGTGCTTGCAGTAGGTAAATATTCATTCCCCGATTATACCTTTCCGCTTTATGGCAATGCATTTTTAACCACCAAAGCGGCTATGCTTAAAAGTTATGCCTTATGGACAAAGGTTTTCCCTAAAAACAAAGTAATTGAATATTATGCTACTGATGGTAAAACGGGCACAGCCCCAGATTATCGTTCCGGCAGTCTTCCTAATGCCGGCTTTTATGCTTTCAGGAGCGGATGGGACATGAAAGCCACCGTAATGCAGATAAAAGCAGGTCCACCTGCAGCGTTCCACTCCCACCCCGATAATGGCAATTTTGTGCTTTGGGTAAAAGGTCGCGATTTTACACCCGATGCCGGGAGTTTCGTGTATGCCAATGTGGGCGACCAGGCAAATACCAAAAGAGATTGGTACCGCTCTACCAAAGCACACCAAACCCTGACCATTGATGATAAAACCATAGAAAACGATGCGAAACTGCAAAAATGGGAAACAGGAAATAATTTAGATATCCTTAGCTATTCCAATCCCAGTTATA
The DNA here is from genome assembly GCF_059423705.1 of Pedobacter sp. GW460-11-11-14-TSB4. Lineage (NCBI taxonomy): Bacteria > Pseudomonadati > Bacteroidota > Sphingobacteriia > Sphingobacteriales > Sphingobacteriaceae > Pedobacter > Pedobacter sp. GW460-11-11-14-TSB4. The sequence continues at coordinate 108,307 of NZ_JBWKYI010000008.1, read as the reverse complement.
AAGATTTAAACCACCAGCGCACGTTTTTATTTATTGATAAAACATATTTCGTCATTATTGACAGGGCAATTGGCGCGGCAACTGGAAAATTAGCCATCCGTTATCATTTAAAAGAAGATAGCCAGGCCACCCTGAATGCCAGCAATAACCGTATTACCACTAATTATGCCGATGGCAATAACCTTTTGATACAGGTATTAAATAAAGATAAAGTAAGTGTAAAAGAAGAGCCAAGTTTTGTATCGTATGTATACCAAAAAGAAACACCAAGGCCAGCTTTTGCTTTCGAAAAAGCAAAGGCTGATGGTAAAACACAGGCTTTTATTTCGGTATTGTATCCTTATAATGGCAGCACCCCACCAGTGGTCAACTTTACTGAAAATCCTGGCCATGATTTTGCAAATGGCAAAATAGACATTACGCTCAATATTAATGGTAAAACGACAATTGTGAAGCAGGATTTAGGTACGAATTAAGATAATGAACTACAAAGACAAAAAAGACCAAAGAGTAGCTTTGGGCAAAATAAATTGAATGAATAATCATATAAATAACTGATCAGACCCGATAACAATGAATATCAGAAAAAAAATATCGCTTTGCTTCTTACTGACCGCTGGCCTATTTGCAAACGCACAAGATGCACCGCTTACCAAACAAAGTTTTGACAACATCAACCTCGCCTACCCCGGCTTAGAAAAAGTAAACAAACAATTTTTGTTGGGCCAATACGATAATGCAGGTAAAGAATTATTGAGCTATTACCGCAACAAGGCAAACAAGAGCGAAATCATTAAAAACAAAACACTAAACAGTGGCGATAAGGAAAGCGCAGACAATGCTTTAGTGCACAAATTTAAGCCACAGAAAGGTTATGGATTTTTCGATTATGGTAAAGATATTAACTGGCAGTTTTGGCCGGTAAAAGATAACGAGGTCCGCTGGCAGTTACACCGCGTAAAGTGGTGGCAATCGCTAGGTAAAGCCTTTAATAGCACTGGAGATGAAAAATACGCCAAAGAATTTATCTTCGAGTTTGGCGATTGGGCTAAAAAAAATCCGCTGGGTTTATCAAAAGACAATGACAGTTTTGCCTGGCGCCCTTTAGAGGTATCAGAAAGGGTAAACATATTTCCGGCTATTTTTGATCTGACGGTAAATGCACAAAGTTTTACACCCGCATTTTTATTGGAATTTCTAAACAGTTTCAGTTTCCAGGCAGATTATGTTCCTAAAAATTACAGCGAGCTGGGAAACCATTTATTATTCGAAGCCCAGCGTGTTGTGGGTGCAGGTTCGCAATTCCCTGAGCTAAAAAATGCACCGGCCTGGAGAAAAAGTGGCATTACCGTGCTAAATAAGGAAATTGAAAAACAAGTATTTAATGATGGTATGCAGTGGGAAATGTCGCCATCGTACCATATCGCTTCAATTGGTATTTTTTTAAATGCATATCGCGCTGCACAGGTAAGCGGACAAGAAAAGGAATTTCCGTCGAGTTATATTGCTAAAATAGAGAAAATGGTATTGGCTACGGCTAACTTTTCCTTCCCGGATTATACTGCCCCCATGTTTGGCGATAGCTGGCCGGGAGATAAAAATGGGATGATGAAAAACTATGCTGACTGGGGCAAAAACTTTCCTGATAACCAAAGTATTGCTTACTTCGCAACTGATGGCAAAAAAGGTACCGCGCCTGATTATTTGTCGAAAGGTTTGCCAAATGCAGGCTTTTATACATTTAGAAACGGATGGAAAAGCGATGCAACGGTAATGACTTTAAAAGCAGGTCCTCCGGGAGAATTTCATGCCCAGCCTGATAACGGAACCTTCGAACTTTGGGTAAAAGGCCGCAATTTTACGCCCGATGCCGGTTGTTACCTCTACAGCGGTGATGCCGAGATCATGAAAAAAAGAGACTGGTTCCGCCAAACCCGTGTACACAGCACACTTACACTGGACAATAAAAACATGGTGATTACCAAAGCCACCCAGAACAAATGGGAAGCCAGTAAACCAATGGATGTATTAACCTACACCAATCCAAGTTATACCGGTTTAAACCACCAGCGCAGTGTGCTATTCATCAACCAAAAATATTTCCTGATTATCGATCAGGCCATTGGCAAAGCAACAGGTACTTTAGGCACACATTTTCAATTAAAAGAAGATAGTAAACCTGTGTTTGATAAAGCAAAAAACAGCGTATACACCACTTATGCTGATGGCAATAACCTTTTAATTCAAAATTTAAATTCAGATCAGGTTTCGCTCAGCGAAGAAGAAGGAAAAGTTTCTTATGTATACATGAAAGAAATCAGCAGGCCTGCCTTTGTTTTCGAAAAAGCGAAAAGTGATGCCAAAACCCAAAACTTTGTGAGTATCCTTTATCCATTTGATGGCGATAAAGCGCCTGTAATTACGGTAAAAGAAAATGAGGGGAACGATTTTGAAAAAGGAAACCTAAACCTTACCCTAAGCATTGATGGTAAAAAAAGCGAAGTAAAAGTAGCGCTGATGAAGTAAAAAAGCCTACCAGGTTTGGAACTTTGCCAGCGTAAGAGATAGCAACGGAAAGCCCACAGCGATTGAAACGAAGCAAGGACTTAGCATGATGAAATGAGCCTGGCTGGTGAGGACACCAGCCAATAGAGAAAGGTTTGGCGCTTTGCCAGCGTGAGGGATAGCAGCGGAAAGCCCACAGCGGAGTAAAACGAAGCGAGGACTTGCAGCGAATAGCCCGACCCCTTGCGCAGCTTGGGGGCACGCCAAAATAAAAAGCCTGGCAAATAAACTTACAATTCTGAAAATGAATTGAGATGAACCTGGCTGATTAGGACACGAGCGAATAGAGAAAGGTTTGGCGCTTTGCCAGCGTGAGGGATAGCAGCGGAGTAAAACGAGGCGAGGACTTGCAGCGAATAGCCCGACCCCTTGCACAGCTTGGGGGCACGCCCAAATAAAAAGCCTGGCAAATAAACTTACAATTCTGAAAATGAATTGAAATGAACCTGGCTGATTAGGACACGAGCGAATAGAGAAAAGTTTGGCGCTTTGCCAGCGTGAGGGATAGTAGCGGAAAGCCCACAGCGGAGTAAAACGAAGCGAGGACTTGCAGCGAATAGCCCGACCCCTTGCGCAGCTTGGGGGCACGCCAAAAAATGAGAGCAGGACAGACTGATTGAATGCCAAAAACATGGAATGACCGGTTCCCAATAGAGATGATAGATTGAATTAATGACCTTAAAAAAAATACCATGATATAAGAAAAACAATTAACCATTTACTAACCAAAACCACATGAAAAAAAAATCATTTTACCCGCAAAAGTATATGGCTATGGCCATACTATTTTTAGCAAGTGCCTGCAGTAAAATTGAAAATGGCCTGACCAGCCAAACCGAGACAGCGAAATTCTCCATTTCAAAAATGGCTACCGGACCACAAGCCAACCTGAACTATGGCGATAGCATTTTAAACGTAACTTACGAAGATGGCACACTCAACTCTGGTATAACAGGCATAAACCCGACCAATGCCACTGCATCGGATGCTGCTTACATGGTATCGCCGGGTGCTACCACACTAAACCATGCAATTGCGCACAAAGTGGTATATGGTGATTCGGGATATAATTCTGATGGCAACTGGAGAAGTGAAAGCGATGCGCAACAGTTTATTCCTGCCCGTTATTTCCCCGGCGATGAACGGCGCTACGAGTTTAGTGTACTGCTTAAAGACTGGCCGGTATGGAATCAGGGCGATGCCACCAATGAAAGCAATCTTTTTCAGTTAAAAGTATCGGGTGGTGAAAATGTTCCGCTGATGATCCGTGCACAAAGAAATGCGATACGCATCAGGTATCAGGATGTATCGGTGAAAGATATCGTAAGCAACCTCCAACCCTATGTAAACCAATGGATCCAATTTAGGATAGATGTGCTTTGGGCGACGAGCACTACAGGTTATATGCGAACCTATATGAAATTACCCGGACAAAGCGATTTTGTTTTGGTTGACGAAAAAACAAACTATTCTACCTTTACAGGCAATGTTAGCGATGGAAACATAGGCTACATTAAATGGGGATTATACGTGGTGCCACCCAACAGCACCCGTACTGTTTATCACGACGATATCAGGATTATCAACCTTAACCAGGCACCTACTACAACAGGCCTCATCTGGGGCAATAGTATTCCTGACGCTAATCCGGCCTATCTGGATGGCCCGTATACAATCGTTTCAAATATTACAAGCCCTACCGCTTACAACAATACCAGCCACGTATATATTCACCCCAATATTAAATACCAGCCTGCACAAAACATTGTATATGTGAACAGTACCAGTCCTGCGCCAAACCCGGCTGATAATGTTGTGGGTACCCCACGGTCTGATTTTTCCCGTTCAACGCTGTCGGCAGCAGGTATATCAGGCGGCGCTCCTGGCCCAGGCGGACGATACCTGGTCAGTGGATGGGTAAATGCAGTATCATCAACTACACCATCAGCTTTTGATCCGACAGAATATTACGAGTTCAATTTGGAACCCCTAAGTGGCTACCATTTTAACTTTAGCGATGTTAAATTTACCGTGTTAAGGGGCGGCGCCACACACCCCAATACATTTGTGCTCCGCTCTAGTATTGATAATTTTGCCAGCAATATCTCTGCCCCTGTTACAATCAGTGGCACTACTACACCAACATCGATACAATTCAATGCCTCGGCACTTACCAATATTAGTACCGCCGTTACCTTTAGGTTATATGCTTATGGAGCTACCGCAACCAGTGGCAGTACTTCCGTTGGACTTAACGATTTCCAGGTGAATGGCCAGGTATTGCCAAATCCTTAGATCAATAAGCCTGAACAAAGCAGTGGTATAATTTGCTGCTGCTTTGTTCTGAAAACAATACAAGATTAGAAACCAATAATTTGGTGATTAACCTGTCCCCGTTATCAAAAGGCAAAATTCCTATGCACGTATTTAAAATAACCACCAATAGTTTTGATCAAAAAACACCTCTACTTTAAATTAAAAATTAATTCATCTATTTAAAACCTAACCAAAATTAACCTATGAAAACAAAAGAATTTAACCCAAAAACAGCAGGTAAACTGTTGGCAGCAATCGGTATACTGGGCCTATTGTTTGCCTGTACTAAAGAAAGCGTTGGCACATCGGATACTGCCCTAACAAAAGGCAAGGGTCCGATAGAAAAATCGAATAGCCTGAATACCCTAACCGCGGGCGATACGATTTTGAATGTAACTTATGAAAACGGCCAATACGACTCAGGAATTACTGGTGTACGCGGAACAGTAGCAACAGGAGCAGATGCCGTTGGTATAATTAGTCCCGGGCAAAGCAGTTTAAAAGGTATCCTTCACAAAGTTACATTGGGCAAAGAAGGACATTACTCTGCAGAGGCCTGGCGGAGTGAAGCCGATGCTTTAAATTATGAGCCGGCCTTGTTTTTTCCTGGAATGGAGCGCAGGTACGAAGTGAGCATTTATTTAAAAGATTGGGGACAATGGAACAGTGCTAATCCACCGTATGGTGACAATATTTTTCAGTTAAAGGTAAGTGGTGGCGACCCGGTTCCTTTAAGGCTGCTTACCAAGCGCAATAGCATCACAGCACGGTACGATGCGACCGGAAACGGCACGGTGATTTCGGATTTTAGGTCGCAGATAAATAAATGGATAGACTTTCGTATAGATGTGAAATGGACTACAGACAATACTGGTTATTTTAAAATTTACACCCGATATGAGGGCGAACAAGATTATACCTTACGCTTGCAGAATTTAAATGCAAAAACATTTACAGGTACCCAGTTAGCCAACGGGCAGAAGGGCTATATTAAATGGGGTGTATACCGCGAAGCTGGAAGAGATGCGAGTGGCAACGTCATTACCAACGACAATGTTTTAACCCGGATTGCTTATCATGACAATATCCGCATTATCGCATTGAACTAATATTAAATGAGGTTGACTCAAAACTAATTTACGCTAATTTAATCGTCCCATCATCTTTCTAAGGTCGTTGTTCCACCAGCTGGATATAACGACCTTTTTTTTACCATTTGTTAAAAGACTTATACAGGATATTTTAAAGATTTAGATCATATTATTTCAGAAAAAACTATCTTCGTTATCTATCATCCAGACATCTTTTAAGCCTCATTTAAAAAACGCTAAAATGATGGAATGGTTAAAACTTCAACCGAAGAAATTAAATATCCTGAAAGAAAGCTATGCTGTTTACCCATTTTAACGAAGCAGAAAAGAATGTACATTACCCTCCAGACAGGAGGATGTACCTGGGCCTAAAGCCTTATGTTTTCGTTATTATAGCACTGCTGCTGTTAGCCAGCGTTGGTGCAGCCTGGCTACAGTATTTAGTATATGGTTTACCTGACGATCCATCACGCCTGCTTCCTGCTGTGACGGCAGATACGGTTAAAGGATTTCCGGTCTGGGTAATTTTATGCCATTGGGTTAACTTTTTCTTTTTGGTAATTTTAATCAGAAGTGGCCTCTCCATATTGATGGATCATCCCCGGCTTTACTGGCAGAATGGCTGTACCCCGGGATCGGAATGGTTGAAGTTAACCCCTATCCAAATACCAAAAGACAAACTTTGGACCGCCAAGGATGATGCACGTTATATCAGTCCGTTATTGGCACTACCTGGTTATCGGCATACGGTCGGCATAGCAAGAGGATGGCACTTTATCCATGTTCCATTTTTTGTATTAAATGGGGTTATTTTTGTTGCGCTGTTATTTGCTGGCGATCAGTGGCAGCGGATTGTACCTACCTCATGGCAGATTTTTCCTGATGCATGGTCTGTTTTTGTGCATTATGCTACCTTTAATATGCCATTGGAGCCCAATGGTTTTTATTACTATAATGCTTTACAAAAACTATCTTATTTTGGTGCGGTATTCGTGCTCGCGCCATTATCCATGTTGAGCGGTTTATGTATGTCGCCAGCTATAGAAAATAGATTTCACTGGCTGCCAAAAATTTTTGGCAACAGACAAGGCGCAAGGTCAGTCCATTTTTTGGTCATGCTTGCTTACCTGGCGTTTATAATTATCCATGTGGCAATGGTTGTGGCTACGGGCCTTGTTAGGAATTTAAACCACATCACCCTGGGTACCGATCATCCGTCTGACCGGAGTGGCTTGTATATTGGCATCGCCATTCTTCTTTTCACCATTATATTTTGCTTTTATGCGCACTGGGTTTCGTGGAAAAGGCCACGCTGGGTGCAACAGGCAAGTGCTTTTATAAACGGTAATTTGTGGCTCCGCACCATTAATAAGTTAAAGCCAAAAGCTTATTTTAAGAAAGAAGATATTACGCCTTTTTTCTGGGCAAATGGCAAATTACCAGTCTCAGACAAATGGAATGATTTAGCCGCCAACGATTTTAAAAACTATAAACTCAAAATAGACGGATTGGTAGAAAACCCCATCGAGCTATCCATCGATGAAATGAAAGCTTTAGGCAAAGAACAAAACATTACCATGCACCATTGCATACAAGGCTGGTCGGGCATTGCAGAATGGGGCGGCTTACCCCTTAAAACCCTTGTCGATTTGGTTAAACCCAAAGCAAATGTAAAAACAGTTGTATTTTACTCATTTGGAGAAAGCTTATACGGTGGGCCTTATTACGATACCCATACCTTAGATAACTGCCTTAAACCTGGCGCCATACTGGCCTGGGAAATGAATTATGAACCGTTAAGCCATGTTTACGGTGCTCCGTTAAGACTCCGGGTAGAAAACCAGCTGGGTTATAAAATGGTGAAATGGATTGAACGCATTGAATTTATAGAAAATCACGAAAGTGTTGGTAAAGGCTATGGCGGCAAAAATGAAGATGATGAATACTTTGATCTGATAGCCAATACTTAAGTTGAAATCATTTTATTCTTGATGAACATGCGAATGAACTGATTGGATTAAAAAAGGGTAACTCAATCACCTTAATCTGGTTTTTAGTTACCCTTAAAATCTGTAAAAAAATGAGAGCCGTTAATACAGATCAGTGCCGGTTAATTTGATCTGGTAAGGCCATTCGCTGATCAAATCGGGTTTTCTTGGCAATTTAACATGTACTGTTGGCGCAGCACTAACCACAAGCCATAAATAGGCAGTTTTAGCTGGCACTTTAAAGCGGTAAGATCCTTCATTCGAACGATATACTTTTCCGTAAACCCTTTCACCATTTTCTTTAACAGCTAAAAAACAGTATCTCCAGCCGGCATTTTCGGGGATAATATTTTGGTAGCCAGTTGCACCGGCCATTCCTTTAAATTCAAGTTTAACGGAAGTAACCGTAGGTACTTTAAGCCTTATGCCATTATACCCATAACTTTGGAGACAGTCTTTTTTGCTGATTTGGTACCAGCCATCTGCTGATGGATTAAATACGGTTTTGTGTTTGTTGGCATATTTACTCGTTACCTCGCGCACACGGTCTAAATCCCAGGTAATAAACCTGCTTGATGCATCAAAAACCTCATCATTAAACTGTTCCTGATCTATTTTGGTAATGCGTTTGTAAGTCATTACAGGATCTTCTCCCGGGTTTACGCTATTTAATAGTTTTCCATAAAAATCCAGTCCATGTTTTTCCGACCAATATTCTAACAAGAAAGGCGAATGGTACTGATTCTCCGGATGAAGAAAAGCCAGGTTAGTTTGTTTTAAAAATGCAGCTAAATGGAAGTGTTCAAAATCTACCCAATCCGGATAGACCTGCCATAAGAGGTATTGGCTTCCCATTTCGTTTATCGCCCCGTTAAAAGCGCTTCCATGATCGCAGCTGGCCATAAATTGAAAAGAGTGCCCAAGTTCGTGCGCCAATACCCCATAAGGATAACGGTGTACGCGTACAGCAGGTGTCCATAAAATGGCTACACTATCTTTTCCCCATCCGTAGGCAGTAGCGTCATTGCCGCCATAGATAAAAACCAGTGCCTTATAGCGATCAGAAACCGATTTTCCCTTTTTTAATACTTTCAGCTGATCAATGTAATAATTGTAAAAACGCTCCGTTTCTAGCAGCGATTTTTTGACATCGAATGTTTTTGTCGTATCCTTATTCTGCATCGGATCATCTCCAAATTCCTTTGACCAAAAGATTACAACGTTATCTGACTCTACTTTTCTTTTATTGCTAAAAGTGCTGTTATCGTCATTAAAATCGTTGTTATCAGGTACCCTCGATACATTTTTCGGAATAAAAACCTTCTTAGCTGTTTTTAAGCCGGAAACGTTGTTTTGAGCACTTCCAATGAGTGGAAGCGCTACTATTGCCAATACAGTGTATACTCGTTTAAGTGGATTGATCATCTATTTCAACAATGAACTTTATTTAAATACATTTTTGGGTATTGTTCCTGTCCAGGATTCAGGCAGTTTGGTTACGCCAAAAATTTTAGCAAGTACTACCCCGGTATTTTTATTGCTGTTAAAAGAAGTAATTAAACCACCTTTTTTAATCTGTGGCCCAGTGATGCCCCAAGGCACCTGCATTTCGGCCATGGAGATGCCACCATGACCTTTATTTATACCGCCGTGATCGGTAATCAATAAAAAGTGTGTGTCTTTGTAAATTCCGTCAGCTTTTAATTTCTCAAGTAAAGCCCCTATTGCCACATCTGCCTGCTCTATAGCCGTAATATATTCAGGTGTCATCCAGCCAAAACCATGGCCCGCGTGATCGGTGTGTACGCTATATAAAAAGGTAAGTGTAGGGTTTTGTTTGTTTTTTACCATGAAATCGTAAGCTTTCTGGTAGTTGTCTTTATATTGATCTTTTTCTTCAAAAGATACCTCATCCAGGTATTTTTGATTGATTGGATTAATTAATTCTTTCCAGTTGTAGTAATAACTGGTTTTAACATTGGGTACAGCATCTTTCAGTACTTTAAATATCGATGGGTAGTAACCATCCTGATCAGTTTCTATTGACTGTAAGGTGTGTTTTTGCAAGGTCCAGTCGTTTGCGGTAATTCCGTGCTCTTCAGGACCTGAGCCGGTCATGTGGCTGGTCCAGTTTGGTAGTGTAACCGATGGCATTACTGGTCGGGTGGTTAAAGAAAGTACACCATCAGCAAACAGTTTATCCAGGTTGGGGTGTTTGGCTGTTTTAAATCCTTCAGCACTGAAACCGTCAAGGCCAATAATTAAAACGTGTGTAGCTTTACGCTGTGCCATAGCTGAAAGTGATAGTAAGGACAACACCATCACTGTTAAAAAAACTTTTCTCATAAATTAATCTCTTGGTATAAAATTGATATGGTAAATATAAATTATAGAAAATCAAAATGCGGTTTGCATGGAAACACAAAACCTGGCCAAAAGTAAGTATTGCTAAATAAGCTATTAATCAAGCCATTACTTAACAACATTTGATCTAAATGGATATAACGATGATATTCTACATTAAATTATAGCGCATAATTACTAAACAAATGTTTAATAATATTAAACATCAGGTAAAATAATTGTTATATCTTTCTAAAATATACGAATGAAGAGAAAATAGTAATTATGCTGATCAACAAACAGGCTTAAATTATCCTTAAAAACTTACAAATATCTTTTTCGCCAAACCTGCATCATGTATACATTTATTGCCCATTGATCGGCAACCGGAAGGTTGGTAAACGGAATGGTTGGCATATAACTGGGCGGTCCAAATTCAGTTAACATGGTCAGGATTTTGCCCTGTTGCTTTTTTATGGCGACTACTTTATCCCACCAGGCGAAATGGGCTTCAACGGCTTGCTTCCATTCCGGCGCTCGTGGATCGCTTACCTGCGGCCCTTCTGCATGGCCTACCCTGGAGTGAACATGATCGGTACGTGAAATGGCAAGTGCCACAGTTTCGGGTTGATCTTCGAGTAAACTCTCGCTCACATTACACCAGTGAGAAATATCGAGCGTTAGCCTTAAATCAGGATTTTCTGCAAATATGGCAAGGATGCCGGAGCCGAATAAAGCATACGGGAACGATGGGTTTCATGATAAATCGGAACACCCGTTTCTTTAGCATACTGAACGGTAAAATCAATGAATTTTTTGTTGTCCTGGTATTGAAAAAAATCCTTTCCGGAGTGAACATTGATATACAAGGGTTTTTGATATTGATGCTCAATCGCTTCTTTAAGTACTTTTTTAAAAGTTGCAAAGTGTGGTGCCGGAAGGGCTTCGTCGCCACGGCAAAGAAAACCAACTGCTAATTGATATTTTTTTAACGCTTTAAATAATTCTTCAGCAATTTCCGGCGACCAGAGGATTTCGATTCCATCATAACCAGAATCTTTTGCCTTTTTACAAAAATCAGTTACCGGGCCATTAAAGCCCCAATATGGCGCCATTATTTTTAGGGCGAAACCATTCGCCCATTTTTCAGATCCGGGAGAAGGTGAACTAAAAGTTTCCGTTGGCGTTAAAAATAAAGCAGATGTGAGTGCCATGCTACCACCAATAAAATCGCGTCGGTTATACTTCATTTGATATAGGTTTTACGGATTCAAGTTACACATTTTTAGTTTTTAAAGCATTTAGTTCATATCAAAAGGTGGTTAATGGCCGTGGAGATACACTTCTGAAGCCTGCTTTTTTTGCACATATTCTAAAACAAAAAAATATTTATCCCTTACTTCGACCTCGCCCAACACTAACTGGCTACCATTGACAGCATGCATAGAATGATCGTCATTGCGGGGAACGAAGCAATCTTAAAGCGCCCGCTAATAACTATTTTGTTTCTCCTTCCTTTAATGACATTGGTAAGAACACAAAAAAGCCTTTCAGAATGTACTGAAAGGCAAATTTTATAATTACAATAAGGATATTTTTACGGATTGATGAACTTACGCTTTAAAATAATTTAAACCCAACAGAGAGATTAAATAAACCACTTTTTTCCCCTAATCCCTTATTAATTTTGGTAAGGCCCCTGCTGTATCTGGCATCGATGCTGATGTTGCCTATATCTACCCCAGCATTAAGCACGCCGCCGAAATTGAGTTTTTTATAATCAAAGCCAACTGGACCTTTTGCTTCATTAAGGGTGTAATTAACATCAGGACCTGCAGAAACCCTAAAATTTAAAGCTTCGGTATCAATAAGCTTGTAACCCACCATAAGCGGCAAATTTAGTTGGTTAAATTTGGGCGTGTAAGTGTTAGCGGCATAAACATATGAACTCTTAAAGCTAACATAATTCAATTCGGGTTGAAAATATAACGATTTCCCAACCCGGGCGAATACCCCGAAATTATAACCTACCTTACCTTTTTTATCTGTTATGGCCTTTACACTTGTTGGCAATGTGGCATAGTTTACACCACCTTTTACACCAAATACCAGGTCAGAATCTTGTGCTTTTGCCGCTCCTGCTGTAATAACCATAACAGCAACTAATAAATAAAACTTGTTCATTTTCATACTTTTTGTTTTTAAATAATTGAATATTTATTGTGTTTTGAAAGTATGACAACGACATTTGGATTTACCCCTACGTCATGATAAAAAAATGAATAGCTTTATTAAAACAGTTAAGCCCTTTTTAGTTTAACTGAGCCTCCTGGTTTTACCCAAACCGCTTTTTTTACAATGATTTTTCCCTGATCATTTAAAAATTTAGGCAGCCAAAGAATTTTCTTTTGGCCGTTATTGGTTAACATGGTAGCCATATTCCCCTCATGTTTTACTGTGATTGAAGTCATTAATACAGGTAAATCTTTTAATTCGGAATTTGTTGTTTTATGACCACGGTATAAAGTGCTGATCTGATTAAGTCGTGCATCGGCCTCTATCCCCATTAATCCTTCTGTAAAACCTTTAATTACCCCGAAAGAAACTTCAGGATATTCCCTCCTGGCTGTTGCAAGATCGGTTAGGTGCAACAAATAGCCATAAGCCTTTTCGGCCTGTCCGTTCTGGTACATGATTAAAGGGAAATACGACAGGTTTTCTACATTCCAGTCTTTTGACAATAAATGTTGTATGGTTTTTTCTTTACGCTCACCCGCTTTTAAGGCATCGAACCAAAGTAAAAAGGTTTCTCCTTCATCCATACCGAACTTATTGTCGTTCGAATAAAAAGTATGGTACCGAGAAACACGATCATTCCACCACAAAGCATCGATACTTTTCTGATAAGCTGCAGCCTTTTCTTTAAACTGTTTGGCTTGATCATGTTGCCCTTTTAAATCAAGCATGGCTGCATACGACATTAAACCCCTGTAGATGGCACCAACAAGATCGACTCCCATTTTAATATTGGGTACACCTTCGGAATAGGAAGGTAAACCACGGCACCGATGAAAAGCATCCTGATCATTGAAAGGTACCGGGGCATTTGGATGTGTAGGCCTTTTCAGCAATGAATCTGCCTGCAATACCCAGCGGTTAATATATTCGGTTACCGATTTTTCATGAAAGTTTTTAAACCCCGCACCATTGATGTATTCAAGGTCGCCTGTCCATAAATATAACTTCCAGCTGGCATTTAAAATATCAAAATTCGCATTCAGGTTATACCAGAACGCTGTATCATTGCGGTAATCCTCTACGGCTGGCTTTCCTAAATGGTTAATTTCCCAATAAGAACACCAATCTTTAGATTCGGATATATTATTGACAAATAGCCTGAACATATTTTTATTTTCCTTAGCCAGGCCCAGTATCTCCCCTCCAATGCTCTGATGAGCGACATCGCGCATACAGAATGCCGATCTTGGCGGCAATGCAGATTCGTACCAGGGGCCAACCGGATCGGTGGCTTTACCTTTGTAACTCAATGCCATTTCTTTCGCCCGAATAAATGCGGTTTGTAAAGCGGCATCAGTTGATTTAAAAGTTACTCCGCCCTGAGCATAAACGCCACAGCATAGGCAAAGAAAAAAGTGTACAAAAAGAAGTCTTTTCATGTGTTTAATATAAGTTAATTTCTACAGCCTGTTTTCCGTCCCAGTTGATTTCCTGTTTTTTGCCCGTTTCCTGCTCCACCAAAATCCTGATTTTTCCTCCAATTTTGGAAACCGTAATGCCAAAATCGCTGTTAAATGCCCTGATGTGTTTAAGCGACATTTGCTTCCAGTCTGAAGGAAGATAAGGGCACAACCGGAATGATTTAAAGCCCGTAGGTTGTATACCAAACAATCCTTCGGTTATGGCCCGGCAATATAATCCACTCTCTGCCGAAAGATGGCGCTGATCTCCCTCTGGCCAGGCTTCAACAGCATAAGGCACATGTTCGCCCAGCAAACGTTTGGCGGTATAGTATTTCAGGTATTTCATGGTTGTATCGGTTATTCCGGCGTTAAACAAACCGCGTACCGCATATAAAAGCGAACGGTCCCAGAATACTTTTGATCCCGATTCGCTTAACATCCCGTCTTTCGTCCACAGATAATCAGACAATAGTGCCTTGGCGGTCTGTGCTTTTCGGTCGTAAATTCCCATCACCAGGGGCATTCCTATCCATGACCGAAGCTTATCGTTTCCTTCATAATAGCGGTAGGTATCGAATCCCTGCACTTTGGCACCAAAATATTTCTCTATGGCTGTTTTTAATGCAGAAGCTTCTTTACGCAATTTTGCTGAAGTGGTTTTATCGCCAAGACTTGCTGACAGATCAGCTGCACTGATCAATGCGCCATAAGCCAGTGTATTGGTTGACAGGTTAATTTTACCAGCCGGGAACCTGCCTTCCAGCTCATCCGAATCGGAAGCAATTACCCCGTCTGCACTTTTTTTCCTTCTTGAAAATTCCAGGCACCATTCTATCAGCGGCCACAACTGTCGCGCTTCAGCGGTATCCGCGTAAGCCAGTGCAAACCTCGATGCCCCATAAGCAATCATAGCCATATCACCGCGATCGCCAGCACCGTTCCATTGATCTGTTCCTTCGGCAATGATCGAACTTGGAATTGGCTTGTACTCGGGATTCATGTATTTGGCAAACAGGCGGAAACTGTTTTTAGCACTTTCATTCCCCGCAGCATTACCTAAAAAAGGAAAAAACGGATCCATATATTCTGCCTGATCATTTGCCCAGATTGCAGCGTAATAAGATCCACCACCGGGACCATGCATTAAACCATTTTTTGTATCAAAAATACTTTCAGACGCCCTGATTTTAGCAAAAGCAAACATCTGGTTCAAGGTATCATTTGGCGTTTTCAGCACCAGTTGTTGCGTCATTTCGCTTACAAAATTCCTTCGCTTTAACAATTCGTATGCTGATGAAAAAGTATAAGGTTGATCGGCTGTTTTCCTTGCAGAATAAACAATGGCATAACTTTGTTCTTCTCCCGCTTTTAAAATAAACCTGCCAGCACCAAATATTTTTGTATGGAGCAGATAGGTGCCATAAACACCTTTATTTCGTGCGGTGCTATCTGTTTGGTCAAACTCAGGAACAACAATTTCGACTGGTTTCAATCCCTTATTTTTAAATACCGTGTGTTCAATAAATGCCGGTTTATCAGTTGATGGAAAGAGCTCACGTAATACACTTACATTTCCGATCTCAGATTTAACCTTTACCGAACCATTGATTGAGAAAGCCAAAGGTTGCTCGCTTAAAGGTGTTCCGTCGATCAAAACAGGAGGTGTTACCTGATCGAAATCCCTGATTAGGCTCCCACGGGTATCGTTCGGGATCGTCCGCAGCATCGGGAACACGAGTTTTCTTTTTAAGATCAGATTATTTTTATCGTTTACACCATAGGTAATTATTGCGGAAATTTGTTTCCCGCTCATTTCTATCTGATCGGTATGTTTGGCATTTTTTTTAACGGTCCATTCAATGCCCCCGTTCTTTTGCAGGTGCCAGCGTAAATCCTGGGCGTTTACATCAAAACCATACAGCAAAAACAGGATGAACGGTACAAATTTTATCAGGAAAGATTTCATATCAAAAAGGGAAAAATGGAGGTCTGTTCATCAATACAATTTTTCTTCAAATCTGTCACGTTGAGCCTGTCGAAACGCCTTAAATCTTTTAATAATGCCTTCGACAGGCTCAGGATGACAAATTCTATTATTTATGAGACAACCTTCATTAAAAATAGCATTTAATTAATAATTTGGATTTTGCACAATGGCAGGGTTCTTTTGTATTTCACTTCTGGGTATAGGATAGAAATAAAAACTTGGCACCCAGGTACGCTCCTGAACAGTCATTAATGCATAGGTAAAAGTACCATTTGCTTGTTTGGTAATCGTTACCCCTTTAGCATCTTCCGAACCTGTTTCTGCTATCCCCCATCTTCTGATATCAAAATAACGGTGTCCTTCAAAACAAAGTTCTATCCTGCGCTCATGTCTAATCTTATCCATTAATACCGCTCCCGATCCACTTACGGCTGGCATACCCGCCTTTTCGGTTCTTATTTTATTGAGGTAGTTTAAAGCCTCGCCATCTTCACCAATTGCAGCACAGGCTTCAGCATAATTCAAATAGATTTCTGATAACCTGAAAACCACCCACTGGCTGGCATCGTAATCCTGAACATTCCAGTCGAAGGCCTCGTTTACCATTTTTTTCACGCAATACCTGGTTTTAGATGCATTCCATGGTGAATAAGGACTTTGGGGAGAATCATCACCACCTTCGTAAAAGCTGGTTAAACGCCCTTTAAACTGCTGGTTATTGGCCAAAATCGTTGCATAAAATCTGGGCTCTCTGTTCAGATATGGCTCTTTTGCCTGTGCCGGATTGCTCCAGCTAAATTTGGTACCATCGGCCATTTCAAAATCATCAACCATTTGTTGCACCACATTGTAAGCGCTGTAACCATTATAACCATTTGGACTCAGATCCCGGCTCACGGTATTGTAGCGATCGGCTCTCACCAGGCCGCTGTATACCCTCGAAAAGATAATTTCTGAATTGAAAAAATCGAGATAAGTTTTGTTATAGGTACCATTGGCCGCATTGCCGTATAAAGCATATTTAGGTGTAGCGAAATCAATTACGGCTTTGGCGGCTAATTTTGCATCTTCCCACAACTTCTTATCGTTCGTTTTGTTAAAATACGGGCTCGCAGCATACAGTAAAAGTCTCGATTTTAAGGCCAGAGCTGCTCCTGCGGTGGCGCGACCTTTATCATTGCTATTTGCATAAACGGTTGGCAGGGTTTTTAGTGCCTCCGTTATGTCGGCAAGGATGAAATCCTTTGTTTCGTTCCAGGTGGCTCTTTTTTCGTTAAAGCTTTTATCGTTCACATCGTAAACCTTAACAATAAGTGGTACACCACCAAATCTTTTTAGCAGTTCGAAATAGGCCAAAGCACGTAAAAAATATACTTCGCCCTTCATGGTTTTAACCGCATCGCCCCCTCCTGTTACCTGATTAATATTTGCAAAGAATATATTGCTGTAACGGATAGAAGCATACATTTTGTTCCAGTGGTTCAGCGATCCTGAGCTTTGGTTATCTGGCGTGGCTTCCCCACGAACATACAGGTTTTCATTGGTCCAGTTAAAGTTTCCGTAAAGCTCATCGGTTTGCGCGCCCCAGCCTAGTCCGCTATCCTGGTAAGCCAGCACGGTTTGATCGTAAATACTGTTTACAAAAACCTGAACCAATTTTGGATCGGTCCACACATCCTTTTCTGAGTAAGCATTTAAAGGCTGCAGCTCAAGCGCCTTTTTACATCCTCCGGTTAACAGCAGGGTACAAATGAGTAAAACCGCGCTGTTGATTTTATAATTATTGATGTTCAATTTCATGATATAATTTTTTAAAAGGTAATGTTTGCGCCAATATTGATCACACGCTGTTGTGGATAATACTGTCCTGAATTACTTGGGGTTTCGGGATCAAACGATGGCCCGAAGCGATCGATAGAAAAAAGGTTGGTTCCGCTGATGTAAAGTCTTATATTTTGCATTTTTATCTTTTCAATCCATGTTTTTGAGAAGGTATAACCCAGCTCAATATTCTTTAGCCTTACAAAAGCCGCATTTCTTAACCACAAATCCGATTCAAGGGTATTTACGCCGAATGTCCTGCCTGTTGGGCCGCTAAAGTTTCTTGGATATTGATTATCGCCGGGGTTTTGCCATCTTTCTTCAAAAAATTCCTGAACCATATTTAAACCCGCCGGTGCCAGGTAAGATTTGGCCCTTGCCTGCCCCTGAAAGAAAACCGTAAAATCTATGTTTTTCCAGCTGGCACCAACCGAAGTACCAAACATAATTTCTGGTGTGCGGGTAAGTGGTGTTCTCACTTTATCCAGGTCGTTAATTGCACCATCATTGTTGATATCCTTATACCTGATATCGCCTACACCAGTACCTGCCGGATGCGGTGTACTGTTAATTTCCTGTTGATTTTGATAAATACCATCACTCTGGTACAAAAACCACGAATCAATCGGAATATTGGTTTTGCGCTGATAATCGGGAATATTCGCAGCTTCATCCATAAAAATCACCTTGTTCCGGGCGAAAGTGATATTGCCCCTCACGTTGTATTTAAAAGAATCGCCAATGTTGTTGTGGTATAAAACCTCCATCTCTATCCCCCGGTTTAATACTTTCCCCAGGTTTTCACTTGGTAATGTCAAGCCTGTATAACCTGGAACAGATTCACTTCTGGTGATTAGAATGTTAGAACGCAGCGATCTAAATACATCGATATTAACCCCTAACTTTCCCTTAAAAAACTGTGTTTCCAAACCGATATCGGTGGTATTGGCCAGCTCCCAGGTAATGTTCGGATTTGGGGTTGGTCCTAAAATAAGTGAAGAAACCTGCGAAGCGCCAGCGCCCAAAGAATAAC
The DNA here is from genome assembly GCF_059423705.1 of Pedobacter sp. GW460-11-11-14-TSB4. NCBI lineage: Bacteria > Pseudomonadati > Bacteroidota > Sphingobacteriia > Sphingobacteriales > Sphingobacteriaceae > Pedobacter > Pedobacter sp. GW460-11-11-14-TSB4. The sequence goes on along the minus strand of NZ_JBWKYI010000008.1, from coordinate 89,462 downwards.
CGTAACCACTGCCTAGCAGGTAGGTTTGCAGGTAATTGAATGCAGAAACCGCATCATTACCGGTCTTGCCCCACGAAGCCCTCAATTTCAGTTCATTAATCACTTCAGACTTGAAAAAATCTTCTTGTGAAATACGCCACCCTGCCGATACGCCCGGGAAAAAACCATAACGTTTTCCTTGCGGGAAATTCTGAGAACCATCATAACGCATGGTATAATCTAACAGGTATTTACCTTTATAATTGTAAGAGAAACGGCTAATGTAATTCACACGTGCAGCCTTTGCAGCACTCGAATTGTTCTGCTGACCGATAAGGCTACCTGCAAAAAGCTGATCTAAACTATTGCTCAGGAAATTAGACCGGTTAGCGTTAATGATGTCGGTATTTCCTTTAAAGCTTTCGAAGGCAACAAAGGCATCAAAAGTATGATCGCTGATCGTTTTTGAATAACCTAACTTTAAGTTTAATAAACCCTGGTTAATATCGCCCCGCTGTTCAAATAAAGATGGCGTAATCGAAGAAATCACCTGGGTATAACCTTTCGTAGCCGAATTATAGCGGTATGCAGGTGGCGGTGTTTTGGTAAACGATTTGGTTTTCGATATCGTTTTATCAAACGCATAGTACCCATCCACAAAAAGTCCTTTGGTTACTTTATCCAGCTTCCAGCTAAAAGATGCTTTGGTTTGCAGGTAATCAGTAGTGAATTTTTGATATCCGGCCTCTCCCGAAGTAATGTAAACCATACTGTTATCCGGACCGCCGCCAATACCCACACCAACAAGCTCATTGTCGTATATTGGGGTAAGGTAAGGATAAGCTAACCATAACTCCCTGAAAATTCCCCCTGCATCATAACCACGTTTAGCTGCATTGCGGAATTCGTTACGGTAACTCACATCCACGCCCATTTTAAAATTATCGGTCACATTCACATCTATATTTGCCCTCGCCTGGTCTTGTGTGTAATAAGCGGCATCGCGTTTATAAATACCGTCCTGTTTCTGGTGCTGACCGGAAAAGAAATAACTCACCTTATCTGTTCCGCCACTAAGCGAAAGAATGTGATTTTGCTGTAAGGCACGTTTTTTCATTACGGCATCCCACCAATTGCTGTTGGGATAAGCCAGCGGATCAGATCCGTTTCGGAATTTTTCAATATCTTCTGCTTTCCATGTTAATTGCTGACCAACCAGCGCATCATATTCATTGGTCGCCTGTGCATATTGGTAAGCATTCAGCATTTCCGGCACACGTGTAGGTTCTGTTGTAGCCCAATTGGTTCCAAGTGAAAACACTGGCCGACCCGATTTACCTCTTTTTGTGGTGATGAGGATTACCCCATTTGCCGAGCGGGCACCATAAATAGCCGCACTTGCATCTTTGATCACCGTAAAAGATTCGATATCAGCCGGGTTCAGCCTGGCAAAACCGCCCGATCGGTCGGGAATTCCGTCAATTACCACCAATGCACCTGTACTGCCTAAAGTACTTTTTCCACGGACAAATACATCAGCATTATCGTTACCCGGCTCACCGCTTCTGGTATTTACAATAAGGCCCGGAACCTGACCGGCAATAGAATTGGTCAGGTTGGTTGAAGGCGATTTTGCCAGTTCAGCTCCACTAATAGTGGCCACCGCACCCGTTAAATTTGCCCGCTTCTTGGTACCATAACCCACCACTACCACATCATTAAGGCCAGCGCCCGAGGTTTCGACCAACTGCACCTCTATGTTGGTTTTATCACCTACCGTAATTTCCTGATCGGTGTAACCCACATAACTGAATATTAAAATGGCATTAGCTGGAACGCTTAATTTGAATCTTCCATCGGTATCCGTTTTTGTGCCCTGCTGGCTTCCCTTTACCCTAACCGAAGCCCCTGGTAAGCCCAGGCCATTATCTGTTACCCTGCCCGAAACCTGTTGCTGGGCAAACGAGGGGAGACAAATAGCAAAAAAGAGCAGTAATAAAATAAGCTTTTTCCAGAGCAAATCGGGATAGCCTAACTTTTGAAAAGTAAGTTTTAAGTTCATATTTGGTTTATTTTGGTTGGAATAAAAAGATAGTCTAGTTAATCTAGTCTATTCTGTTCTATTATTATGTAAATATAAACGATCTTTTATTAGAATTGCAAAACTTATTTTTCGTCTTTTGAAAAAAAACCGGATTCAGCAGAAGGCTGCCTTAACAAAACCAGGCCATTTTGTGCCTTTATTGTTACATAATCTATCTTTACAGATCAATATGCTGAAAATGAGATGTGGAATATTTTTTTTCGATTGTTGATTAACTGAATTTTATTACCTTGTAAATTAAAAGGCGAACAAGAATTACAAACCTATAGACTAGTGTAGCCCAATCTACTTTATGATCACTATTTTTGAAAAAATACAGGAGCTCGAAGAAATCCCCTCTTATTCAAAACATGAACAGTTTGTTCAGGGTTTTATTAATGCCATTGATGAAAGGATTATTTCTAAAGGAGAAGCGCTGCCTTCTATCAATGTGCTGATTAAAGAACTTGGTTTTGCCCGCGAGACAGTCATGAAAGGTTATCGCGAATTGATTAGCCGGGGTATAGTGGAATCGAAAAAGCGTTTAGGTTATTTTGTAGCTAACGACGATACCGAACAAACCTTAAAGGTAGCCCTGCTCATGTACCTGATCGACTCTTTCCAGGAGCAGTTTTACCGTAATTTCAGAAACGAACTGGGGCCAAATGTGCACATCGATGTTTTTTTTCACCATGGAAATATTACCATGTTCGAAACGATGCTGGATATGATCAAAGGAAAATATGGTGTTTATGTAATTTCGCCAATTCCACATCCTAAAACCAAACATTTGTTAGATAGCCTGCCGAGCAATAAACTCATTATGTTCGACCGTTACGAAGCTTTAAAAGGTGAATTTAATTATGTTACGCAGGAATTTGAGCATTCTACTTACCAGGTTTTAGCCGAACTTGCTGATACCATCAAAAAGTTCGACGAAATGATTTTCTTCCATGTGCCCGGTTCATTGGATCCTGTCGAAATTATCAGGGCCTTTAAAAAGTTCACCAAAGATTTTGCCGTAAATACACGGATAATAAATGAATATGAGCCTGGAAGTGTAGAAAAAGGCAAGGTTTATTTTACACTGAACAACTCAGAAATCTGGAAAATCCTGAAAGATTGCGAAGCAAAACAGCTTCAGGTGGGCAAAGATATCGGTATTCTTTCGCACAATGATGAGGTTGTAAAAGAGCTTATCGGTGGGGGCATTACCACTTATTCGGCCGATTTTTCGTTAATGGGCAAAAAAGTTGCACAGGCAGTGCTCAAAAAAGAAAAAATCCAGGAAGTCATTCCAACGGTACTCATCAGAAGAAATTCTTTATAAGCCAGAGCAGATGAACACTACAGCCTTTGTTACTTTTATTGTGGTCACCTTTCTGGTTGCCTTAATTTCCTGGATCAAAACCCGAAAGCATAAAATCACCACTTCTGCAGGGCTTTTTCTGGCCAACCGTACCTTAAGTTTTACGGCCGTAGGGAGTGCTTTATTTTTCACCAACATCAGCGCGGCCGAATTTGTAGGCAGCAGCGAATCGGTATACATCAACAACATGACGGTAATGGCCTGGGGGGTAAGTTCTGTATTTGCCATGTTACTGGTTTCAGAATTTGTAATTCCGGTTTATTTAAAAGGCGCCATGTCTACAACCCCCGATTTTCTGGAAAGCCGCTACGATCCGCAAACGAAGAAACTCGTATCCTTACTTTTTCTGATCGGATATCTCATTAACCTGTTGCCTATTGTACTCTACAGCGGTGCCATAGCACTAAATGGCCTGTTTCATTTTTCCGATATCTGGAACATCAGTTATGGCAGCAGCATCTGGATTTTGGTTTGGTGCATCGGACTTGTGGGCAGTTTATATTCTATACTGGGTGGTTTAAAGGCCATCGTTATTTCTGATCTGGTATTAGGTGCCTGTATGTTTACCGGTGCTTTATTGCTGGCCTATTTTGGGGTGCAACATGTTGGAAACGGAGACCTGCAACAGGGCATACACACCATTCTCACCTCAAAAACCGAACATTTTAATTCCATAGGAAAAGCGGGCGATGCCATTCCTTTCTCGACCATTTTTACCGGTATGATTTTGATGAACCTCTTTTACTGGGGTACCGAACAGGTAATTGTGCAGCAGGCCCTGGCTTCTTCAGATCTTAAAACCAGCCAGAAAGGAATTGCACTGGCCTGTGCGGGTAAACTCCTTGGCCCTCTATTATTTATGCTGCCAGGAATTATTGCTGTTCATATGTACAGCAATATGCAGAATACCACTGAAGTTTTTTCGAGGGTGGTAAGCGATGTATCGCCTCCTGTGCTCAGTGGTTTTATTGCTGCCGTTATTTTTGGCGCAGCTATTACCTCATTTTCTCCCGGATTGAACAGCGCAAGCACATTGTTTATCCTTAATATTTATAAACCTGCCAAAGAAAAGAAAGGCATAGTGGTTACTGAAGCGAATATGTTAAAAAGTTCGAAAAGATTTGAAATGTTTGCCTCCTTACTGGCCATGTTCATTGCACCATTATTCATCTTTTCTAATGACAGCTTTTATACCTTTATGCAGAAGATAAACGCAGCGTTTAGTATCCCCATCTTTACCATTATGTTTGTAGGATTTGCAACCAAAAAAGTTCCGCCAATTGCTGCAAAAATAGGTTTGGGATTTTGCTTCGTCGCCTATATTCTTACACAAATGGTTTTTGATACCGGTATTCACTTCCTCCATGTACTGGCCATTCTATTTGTGGTTACCACAGCCATTATGCTCATCATAGGAAGACTATACCCCTTGAAGACTCCCTATGTAGCCCAGAACAAACAGGTTGTTGATTTAAAGCCATGGAAAAACCGTTATTGGGTAAACGGACTCTTACTGCTTATTATGGTTTTAATGTTTTTATTGTTCTCGCCTGCATATCTCGCTGATTGAGGATTTAAGTCCTTGCATATTTTCGTTTATATTCTATCGGCGATAAACCTGTAATGCGTTTAAAGATTTTCCTGAATGCTTTTAAATCGTTGTAGCCGGTATCTTCCATAATAAATGGCAGATCTTTATGGTTCATTTCGATGGCTTTTTTGGCTGATTCTATCCTTACCCTTTGCAGGTATTCGAAAGGCGTATTATTGGTGGCAGCTTTAAACCGGCGGATAAAATTACGTTTTCCCATATTCACCAGGCTGGATACCTCCTCCATGGCGATATCGTTCGGGTAATTTTCTTCAATGTACTGCTGGGCTTTTAAAATATCTTTATCATCATGCTGATGCTGCCCTGTAAATACCTTAAAGTGTGCCTGGCTGGTTCTGTCCATTTCAATGGCAAACATCTTGCTAATCCATAAAGCAGCTTCGCGGCCACAAAATTTCTCGATCAGGTAGAGGATCAGTTTAAGTGAAGAGAATGCCCCGCCGCTGGTATAAACCCCATCCTGGTCGGTAGTTACCAAATCGCTTTTCATGCTGATTTTGGGGTAACGTTTCTGCATATCGGCTGCTACCGCCCAGTGCGAGGTTACTTCTTTGCCGTCAAGCAAACCCGCTTCAGCCAAAAAGTAACTGCCTACGCATAAACTGGCCACTTCGGTTTTGCTGGCGTACATTTCTTTAATCCATTTCACAGCAGCCTGATTTCTGCCTAATACACCATCATTACCTACACTGAAGGAGGGGATAATAATCAGGTCAGCTTGTTGTACATCTTCATCATTCAACTGCCGGATATTGACGTTGTTAAAATGAAAAGGGATTTCGTGGCCTTTCTCTGCAACCAAACTTAGTGCAAATACAGGCTTTTTACCCGCACGTTCCATATAACGGTTGGCACCACTCAATAAATCCACCACACCTGTAACCGAGGAAGGTACAGCTTCATCGAAAATATAAAGGCAAACATTTAACATGCTTAAATAGTTATTTTTATGATTACTAAATTAGGCATTTTACTTGTCACTTTTACGCCCTCAAGTTGTCATTTATGCCACCTAAATGATATCAATAATCTACAGAGATTTGTAAACAGATCAAGAAACATCAACTATGGGCAAATTAAATGTATTCAATTTTATCAGTCTGGATGGCTATTATAAAGATGCCAGCAATGGGATCGACTGGCACCAGCATGGGCAGGAAGAGGGCGAATTCAGCGCAAAAAACCTGGAACACGATAGCATGCTGCTCTTTGGCAGGATAACCTACGAAATGATGGCATCGTGGTGGCCATCACAAAATGCCATTGATGCGATGCCTGAGGTAGCCAGGGGCATGAACCAGGCCGAAAAGGTTGTGTGTAGCAATACCCTGCAACACGCCGACTGGCAAAATACGCGGATCATAAGTGGAGATATATTAACTCAAATAGTAGCCTTGAAGAAAACATCGCCAAAAGACATTACCATTTTAGGCAGTGGTAACCTGAGCGCACAACTGGCGGAAGCAGGATTGATTGATACCTATCAAATCATGATTGATCCTGTAGCCATTGGTCAGGGTACGCCTATTTTCAGTGGGATGCAACAGCAATTGAATTTAAAACTAACTGATACCCGCAGCTTTAAAAGCGGCACCGTATTATTAAGTTATGAAGCGCTATAATTAAGAATCTATACCTAAATATATAATTATGAAAGCAAAAATCTGGGCCAATTTAGGCGTTAAAAATGTAGAGAAAAGCAGGACTTTTTACACCAAACTCGGTTTTGAAAAAAATGCAGGTCCCGAGAGTGATGAGTTAGCCAGCTTTTTATTTGGAGAAGATAATTTTGTGATCCACTTTTTTAAGGAAGATAGTTTAAAAAAGGGCATGAAAGGCGAACTCGCCGATTTGAGCAAGGGAAACGAGGTCATGTTTACCATTTCGGCAGAAACCAAGGAAGAAGTAGATGAATGGGCGGTAAAAGTAAAAGATGCCGGCGGTGCAGTATTCTCACCTCCAGAGGAATTTCAGGGCATGTATGGCTGCGCTTTTGCGGATCCAGACGGCCATAAGTTTAATATATTAAAATGGAAATAAGTATATACCAGCGGCCTGTAATGCAGGCCGCTTGCTTCACATCAATTTTTCATTCTATTTCTCAACGTATCTTCCTTTACTTTATTCCAGTAGGCACAATCCAGTTGCAAAAACACAGAAGTATAAGGAATTACTTCATTTGTTTTGATTACGAGTACTTTGAACAATTTCGATTCAGTATCTAATTTCTTAAAAACAGAATCATGCAGCATCGTTTGTACAGGCAGGTTACCCAGCGTAGTTTCGATGCTGGTTTTAAATTGAGTTAACCCTTTGGCCTGCTGCTCAGTAATAAAACCGAGCTCCTTATCGCGGTAAACAATCGGTTTTACATGGCCCGAGAGATTGATCTGCGCAAGCACCTGTTTCAAAACCGCATTGAGGTCTTCATTTGCATAAATATATTCCATTCCTGCAGCATTTTGTTCCGGGAAAGCCTTATCTACAATTAAAATCCAATTTCGGTGCCCCAGCATAGGCAATTTTGCATTAAATGCCTGTTCCCAGCTCTTAGAAGCACCATTTAAGGGTTCTTTTTCCTTTGTCGGTGCAGTACAAGCTGATAGAAATAGTCCACCTGCAATCAATGAGCGGGCAGCGGACTTCGTTATCAAACGGAATGGGTTCATATATTTCATTTAAGCAATGTTGACAGTTAAAATCTGATTCTTTTGAATGTTTAAGGTTTCTTTTATCAGGATTTCCACCACATTATTTTCCTGTTTAAAAGTTAAAGGGATTTGTTTTCCGCCCAATTCAACCGAAACTGCAGTTAGTTTTCCTCCGCCAAGTTTTTCCAGAGCGATTTTATTCAAAGCCAGTGTACCATATTTCAGTTCGAAATGGTGGATTTGTTTAAGTCCGGCTTTTTGCTGGCTATAAGTTCCCCAGCCCATTGCGGTAGTAAAAGGTGCTTTAAAGTTCTCTTTGTTCCATTTCGGGGCAAAAGCCATATATCCTTTTGGACCATGGTACTCAAAACCACAGGCGGTAATAAAAGTCCCGTAACTTGCCATTGCCCTTGCATAATGGTCGCTACATTCTATTTCATTGAACGGGTTTCGCTTTGCCGCGTGGTGCCTGTCATGAATAACACGGGTTAAGATCAGACTTTCCTGTACCATGCCTTCAGCCATAAAATGTGCGGCTACCTGATGTTCAAAGCCGCTCATGCACTCATGAAAATAACCCAGCTGCCAGCCTACATTTTCTCCAAATGGTTTAGGTTCGTTATGGGGATTGGTATTCATCACCATTCCCCCCTCACCTGGAAGTGCATACGGGCGGCCACCGGTATGGGTCTTGATATAAGGCCCCACATCCATGGTAAAATTATATTTCCATAAGGCTTTTAGTGCAGACAATGCTTTTTCCTTATCCAATACGCGCGGCAAACCCACCTGAAAAGCCCAGCTTTGTCCGTAAACCTGATCAATATGGCAGGTATTATAAGAACCCAGTTTTTCACGGCCCTGAACGGCATCCGGACGGTGGATAAAATACTCTCCATTAAACAGTTCTTTTTCCATATTCCTGCGTCCGTTGTTTACATAATTTTCGCAGATTTTGGCGAATGAAGTATCCTTTACTTCTTCTGCCATGGCCTGTGCTGCTCTTGCCGCAGCAATACAAAGTCCTACTATCCAGGCAATTTCTCCTTCCCATACTGCATCCAGGGTATTCTCCATTGGCGTATCGGTCATGCCATCTCCGTTCTTGTCCTGATCGAGCATAAATTGCACAGCTTTTTTGATCTTTGGCCAGTTGGCCTGTAGGAAAGCATTATCCTTGCTCATTTGATGTTCGCGATAGAACCTGAGCACCGTACCGGCCTGACCATCAATAGCCGGCCTGCTTTCATTTTCTGCCCGGAAAATAATGGCGCCGGTATCTGCTTTAAATCCAACGCCCAGGTCAACATGCTCACGCAGGCCTTTCTCTAGTTCTGGAAAAATCCTGGCTACAGCCTGTGCGTATTGCCAAACGTGGGTACAGGTACCTGCGCAGGCCCCCACACCTTCCCAGCCCCAGAACCTGCCATCGGCAAAGCGGTAGGTATTGGCAGTAGCCAAGGTACCTATGTTTACAAAAGTCCTTTCTAAAAACCAATGCGGCAAGGTCGAATTGTTCCAGGTGCTGCTCCACAGCTCAGTGGTCGCAGATAGTTCCTCGAAATTGGCATCTATAAATGCCGAAACTGCGCCGGCATCTTTAAACTTCGTTCCGTAATGATAGCCATCTTCGGCATCTTTAACCAGTTTTTTAAGCTTTGGATTAGGGTTATTAAAATGCCAGCTTATCGAATAATCTGCTTTCAGTGATTTTCCCGGCAATAATTCACCAGAAAGGCCAATACTACCCACGAGTTTTTCTGGCGCCGCTATGGTTGCGGTAGCTGTTCGTGCCTGATCAAAATCCTTGCTTCCTATAGGCCATGGACTAAATGATGCCTGGGCTTTGCCTCCCGGGCTATGCAACATAAAACTTATGGTTCCACCATCACCAGCGGCCTTTACTTCTTCGTTTGTAGATTCAAAAGATGAAAATATACCCGTAGATTTTTCAAGTGTAATGACCTGGTTTTTTCGCTGTCCGGTATTTAGTTTCCCCGTGAGCTTATTTACCCCATTTTCCATCCAGCCCAAAACAGAAACTTTTAAAGGGTTTTTACCTTTGTTTACGACTGCCAGGCGCAAAATGGTGGCTGGTAAAGCCGATCGTTCCGCATCAAGCGGAATAAAAGGCGAATAAACCTTTAGGTTTACTTCAAGCGGAAATGCTTTGCTGCTGTATTTAATATTGGCTACAGGATAAGATGCGGTAAAACTAACCTCATCCCAATCACTTTCATTGAGTTCTTTTATCACATTTTTTCCATCGATCACCGTTTTAACAGCGAAACCCTGATCGAGTACGCGTTTGTTATCGGCAATGGCAGGTTCTACATATGCCGCACCGTCTCTCACACGTATTTTACGTACCGTAGTCCCATCGTTCCAGTTCACCACTTTCGGGTCTATCCCTTCCTGTGGTCCTTCAAAGGTTTCGTTATAAATCTGCCAGAGCCAAAGCCGTCCATCTCCACCTACATAAACAGTTCCGGCATGCAAGCCTCCTGCAGGCATACCAATATATTTTAATTCATTTTTACTTTTCAGGTAAGTGCTTGCCTCTCCCCTGTTAAAAAGCGAACGTGCCCAAAACGGATCGATTCCTTTATCTTCCGGAATATTGTGTAAGGGATAATCTTGCGCAAAAATGCTCCGGGCCCAAACCGGAAACCATAATGTAGCCAGGCCTGCTGTTAACAAACCTGTCTTTTTAAGAAAATCTCTTCGACCAACTGTATGATTATGCATAAGAATTCTGTGTAGTGATTAATGTGTGTTTAATTGAGCTGATGTTATCCGTTCCTCCACGCTTTTTTATAAGTTCAGCTGAAGATAATGATCGCGAAAGCGGCGTATCTTTAATAAAAATGGAAATAGCTGCGCTATCGATAGCCATCCATTTGCGCCCGGAAAAATCAGATAGTTGGATCATTATTGGTTAGGGATAATACCAATTTAAATATATGTTTATTCAGCCGATATCGCCCCGCTTCTACAAAAAGACTTAATCATTTGGCAAAATCGCTTAATATCAGCTATAAACACAAAAAACCCCCTGAAAGATAATCTTACAGGGGTTTTCAAGCCATGGGTTGGCCAGTGATTAGGTATTAATTCCTTTAATTAATTAAGCATCCGGTATTTCAGGTTCCACCAGTTTGGCTAACTTTTCGAGCGATTCCTGCCAACCGAGGTAACACATCTCTACAGGTATAACAGCGGGAATCCCTTCTTGTGTAATTTTAATTTCAGTACCCACTAGAGTCTTTTTGAACGAAACGGAAGTGATCATCTCACCAGGCAGATTTGGATCATCAAACTGATCGGTATACTTAAGAAATTCGTTTGGTGTAACTTCAAGATATTTCCCCCCGAAGGAATGACTATTTGAGGTGGAAAAATTTTGAAACGACATTTTAAAAGAACCGCCTAGTGTGACTGTCATTTCGTGAACAGTACAAAGAAAACCATAAGGAGGTAACCATGAAGCAATGGCCAGAGGTTCGGTGAATGCACGGTATATTTTTTCTGGCGACGCTTTTAAAACCCTGTGCAATGAAACGCTGTTGTTCGACATAAAATCATTTTTTAATTTCCTACTCTTTAGGCTTTTCGGTTTCGCCCGTTTTTTGGGGTGGTCGCTGCTCCACCAGCTTATCGGTTTTTCATATTAATCCCGACTATACAAAGATGGCATGTAAATCCGGGTTTGCCGGTGGCAATATGCGACAATGTTAGAGGGGCTTTACGGCCAGGCTAATACCCGGGCTTTAGCGTTTATTTTTTTTCATCCAAAAGATACAGTCCAAATTCGGCAAGTGTAGGGTTCAATCTTGACGATAAAATCTTAAATCTTACTTTCTTCGCCGTAACCGCATCAAATTTTAATAAACGTTTATAACCTACAGTGGTTCCCGATGCAAAATCTTTCCATTCAGCACCATCAAAGTATGCTGCTGCAAACTTTTCTATGCGCTGCCCTACTGCAATATTTTCCTGTAATGAAAGTACATTGAAGGTCACTTTTTCAGGCCAGTTTAACTCGAAGGTTACCGTTGTATCTTTATCATTGGGGGTAAAATAAGTATTCAGTTTACCATCGAACATCGCTTTTACTGCTTTTGATGAAATCGAATTGATGGCAGCCGATTTAGCGATATTGTTTGAAAATGTCTTTTTCATTTCCTGACCAAAGGCCTCAAGGTTTTGAACATCGCGATCAGCGATCAATCCTTTAGTATTAGGCGGGATATTTAAAAGCAAAACACCATTTCTTCCAACCGATGTAAAGTAAACCTCCATCAAACGTTTAGGTGTTTTTACTTTTGCATCTTCGTTGCTGTGGTAAAACCATCCCGGACGGATACTGACATCAGTTTCTGCCGGGTACCAAACCAAGCCTGTCGCATTGGCTAGTTTAGCCCTGCTCCCACGGTCCTGATCTTTGTAAGAACCCGATAAAGTTGGGATTACATTTACTTCCTTCTGCGATAAAGCCGCAATCTTTTCCTGGCTTTGTTCGGCCATTGGCAAAACACTCCATTCTGTTTCGCGGCCAACACCAGTTTCGGTACCTACCCAGCGTACATCCGGTCCCTGAACAGCGATAACCGCCTGGGGTTGCAGCTTTCTAATCAGGCTGTACCAGGCATCAAAATCGTAAACCTGCTTTTTGCCGTTCGGTCCTTCACCATTTGCGCCATCAAACCACACCTCATCTACCTTACCATATTGGGTCAATAATTCGGTAAGCTGATTTACAAAATAGGTATTGTAAGCATCCGATCCGTAGGAAGGATTGTTGCGGTCCCATGGCGATAAATACACGCCAAAACCAATATTATATTTTCTGCAGGCATCTGCAACTTCTTTTACGATATCGCCTTTGCCGTTTTTGTAAGGTGTATTTTTGATGCTGTGCTCTGTAAACTTACTTGGCCATAAACAAAAACCATCGTGGTGTTTAGCGGTAATGATGGCCTGTTTAAAACCTGCTGCCTTTATGGCTTTAACCCATTGCTCTGCATCGAGCAATTCGGGATTGAATTTAGAGATGTCTTCTTTCCCATCGCCCCACTCGCGGTCGGTAAAGGTATTGATGCCAAAATGAAAAAAGGCGGTTAACTCCAAACCTTGCCAGCGCAACTGCCTGGCAGAAGGTACAACATTGGCTGCTTTAGTTATTATGGTGCTTTGATTATCTGTTTTAGAGATGCTTACATAACTTTTTTGCTGTCCATAAGCCTTGGCCGTTAATAATAAGGACAGTACAATGAGGGTATTCTTCATTTGATTATTTATCGTTTGTGTGTTTAATAATGTTCTAAAATATATAAAAAGCAGCAACCAACAAGGGCTACTGCTTTCGAGCGCTTATTATGTATGCTTAAAGAAATGTTAAAAACAAGCCATATCCATTACCAGCCTGGATTTTGAACAAGCTTTCTGCTCTTTTGGATTTCGGCTAATGGAATTGGCCATAAGTAGTAAGCCCTTGTAAATACCCTTGTTTCATATTGGGTACGCTTTAGGAAATCAGCATCGGTAGCGCCGCCTACATTCATTCCATAAAAAGGTCCGCCCTGAGCCCCCTGACCAGAAGGTTTCTCTGCAATCATCCATCTGCGCACATCAAAATAACGTTGCCCTTCAAAACAAAGTTCTACCCTACTTTCGGCCCTGATGGCATCGCGTTGTAAGGACTGATTGCCCAGAATAGCCGGATGACTAACGCTCCATTTAGGGATCCCGGCTCTTTCGCGTACCAAATCTACATATTGTGCAATTTTAGGATCAGCAGCATTTACTTCATTTAGCGCTTCGGCATATAACAAATAAAACTCAGCCAAACGGAATATAAATGAAGGGTGATAAAATGATTTGGGTGCGGTGGTAACCGATTGGCTTACTGTCCTGTTTAATCGTTTGTACATATTATATCCGGTAATCGAATAATTAGAAGCAATATCATTTCCATTGCCAACCGTAAACTTAATCAGGGCATTGGTTACCGGCCATTTTTTACCATGATAAACAATAGATGCATAAAAACGAGGTTCTCGGTTCACATACATATTAAAAGTTCCGGCTTCCGATCTGCCCGCCGGCACTTCCGTAACCGTTGAAAAACCAGTTTCACTATAACCGGACCCAGGATCGTTAATAGACTTACCATTTTTCATAAAAAAAGCATCAACCAACTCCTGCGTTGGACCTACATTTCCATATCCGCCCTGGCTTCTAGGAGTAGCCCTACGTACCGTACCATCGCCCGATGAAATACTGCCATAAGCCTCGTTACCACTCGCCCAGATTACTTCTGAGTTCATGGCCTGAAACAACTGGTAAATAGATTTATCGGGATCCAGCACCCCGGCAGTATATTCTCTATACAAATCGTATTTCCCTACCGAGAAACTGATAAAATCCTGTAATGCGTTAACTGCTTTCTGCCATTTCGAATCATCTTTTGCAGGAAACAATCGCTTACCATCTTTATTGGTTAAGGCTAAACCTTCGGTAAAACCGCCGTTATACAATGGGCTTGCTGCCAGTACAAGTGTTTTGGCCTTTACAGCCAATGCAACCCCTTTTGTAGGTAATCCCAGGTTATTAATATCTGTTAATGTTATATACTCATCCAAATCTGGCGCAACGGCATCCATTTCTCTGGTGATATAGTTTACTACTTCATCTACACTATTGCGTTCGAAATCCAAATCTGCATCATCAGGATTAACCGTTTTATCCATAATGGGTACCGGCCCGTAAAGTTCAAACAACAAGTAATGATAATAGGCCCTTAAAAAACGTGCCTGTGCCATTAATTTTTTAAACTCAGGTTCCTCAATGGCATCAGCTACTGTTCCGCCTGAAGATGTTCCGCCTACCCTTGGGATAATTTTGGCATTGGCCATAAATACATTGGCCTGGCGGATATACAGATATAGATCCCAGCGGCTAAAGGGTGCGTTTGAAGCATTAAAACCTGCCGGAGGTTCTACCCTAAATGCGCCCTGTTGATTTCTATTTTCATCAGTAAAAGCCGGCCAAGGATTATCTACCCCCCTAACGGCAACGGTAGACAAACCAAAAACCATTGCCGAAGAAGTACCAATACCGGCAAAAATATTTCGGTGAAAAGAACGCGCATTGGCCGGACTGGAAAAAATCTGATCCAGCGTTAACTGGCCCGCAAGTTCGTCGGATACATTTAAATAATTTTTACTGCATGATCCCAGGCTCAGGATAAAACAGCAAAGCAATATGATTTTATATAATTTTGATTTCATGATTCTCACTTTATAACACTATAAATTAAACTCAAGCCCAATGGTATACGAACGTGGTATTGGATAATTTAACCCTTCGTTGGCATTTCCAAGTTCAGGATCCCACATCTTAATGCTGTCCCAAACGGCAATATTATTCCCCATAACATAGATTCTTCCGGTTTCAAACCCAATTTTCTGAAGCATTTTTTTAGGGAAACGATAGCCCAGTTCTATGTTTTTTAAACGGATAAAACTGGCATCACGCAACCACCAGGTACTGGCCACCTGATTGTTGGCAAAACTGATGGAATGTAACCTTGGGAACATCACATCCTGACTTGGATTGGATTCGCTCCACCTGTTAGACGCTTCGGTTCTTAAATTTGATTCTTCGACACCAAATGCAAAAGGAAAAAAGTTACCTGCTGCATTTTGGCCAAATACAGTTGACGTTTTTGCCACCCCCTGGAAAAATATACTGCCGTAAAAACCTTTGAACTCGGCATTAAGTCCGAAACCATATACTACTCCAGGATTAGCCGGATCCCCGCCCGCATAATAACTTCTGTCGAAGTTATCGATCTTGCCATCGCCATTTAAATCCTTGTACTTAATATCTCCTGGTCTTACGGCTCCACCTAAGGTGCTTACAGGAAGACCATTTTTTAAAGTGTAAGTTCTTTTACCAGCGGCATCGGTAGTGAGTGTAAAATCATTATCGGCGTATAATCCATCGGCTGTATACAAATTCCATTGGCCAATGCTGGTACCGGTTTGGTTCATCCAGGGATAAGGTTGAGCGAGCTCATCAATTTCCAGTATTTTATTTTTAGCAATGGTTAAATTACCTCGGGCCGTTAATTTTACCTGACCAATGTTCTGTCTGATATTGATCGACCCGTCCATTCCTTTGTTTGATACCGAACCAAAGTTTTGCCATGGCGACTGCCTGAAACCAGTTACTCCCGAAACCGTTCTGCGCTGTAATAAAATACTCGAACGGATGTTATTGAAATAATCAACAGATATATCAACCGCTCCCCTGAACAATTCCATATCAACGCCATAATTCTTTTTATTTTCAATTTCCCAGGTTAAATCTGGTGCCTCAAAACGACCTTCAATAATACTTGTCAGGGAATTTAAAGAACCTGTACCGCCAATACCGATGGGATAACCGGTGGTCCCAGTTGTATAGGTTCCTCTATAAAGAAATCTTGCGCCACCTGTATTGTCATTACCTGTTTTACCTACAGAGGCCCTAAACTTTAAGGAGGATACGATATTTTTTAAAGCTTCAGGATAAAAAGGCTCATTACTGGCAAACCATGCCCCACCTACTGCCGGAAAAAAACCAAAGCGGTTTTCCGGTGAAAAAGCTTCACTTCCGGTAATACCAAAATTCCCTTCTATGGAATAACGGTTGGCATAATTATAGGTTATCCTCCCCACATAGGCCTGCTTTTTAAAAGCTAAAGCTTCGCCTTGTTGCTGTGCTTCTTTCTGATAAGTTAACAGCATGGCCCCAACGGTATGGTCGTTGGCAAAAACCCTGTTATAATTTAATGAACTCTCTAAATAGATGTTTTTTTGGCCATTGCTTGATTCTACAGGCTCACCCAGGGCGGTTTCCGCATTCCCAACCTGAGCAAATATCAGTTTACCATTGGCATCTCTGGAGGATGCATAAAACTGTTTAGGCGATTTTAGCCTGTTCATGAGGTAATTCATGGTAGCATCAAAACTAACCACGCCTCTAAAACTCAATCCTTTGGTGATAAAATCTAACTTTTGGTCTAATGATAATTTTGATTGTAAGGTGGTTCTCCATTCTTTTGCATAACCCGATTCCATTAATAAGTTATATGGATTCACCCTGTTCGAACTTGGAATACCTGGATGGCCAGCTATTGTTCCATCAGAATATATGGTTGGAAAAAGGTATCCCGGTACGCCCATCATTCTGGAAAAAATAGTCGCAGTACCGGTACCGGGGTAATTGGTTAAAAGATACTGACCGCTTAAATCTACGCCCAGGATGGTGGTTTTGGTTACATTTAGATCGATATTGCTGCGTAAATTATAACGTTTTAAACCCAGGTTATTATCGTAGATATTATTGGGATTGGATTTAAAAATGCCATTTTCCTGGTAATAAGCACCAGAAACGAAGAATTTCGCCACATCGCCTCCGCCTCTAAAATTTAGCGTATGCCTGGTGTTGTAACTGGTATTGCGGAGCATTTCATCTAAAAACTTAGTATTGGGATATAAATCCCGATCGGATCCGTTTTTATATAAGGCTAACTGTGCATCCGTTTTAAAAACCGGACTATCTTCATTACGCAAGGCTTCATTGTAGGCAAAAAGATAATCGTAAGAGTCCATAAATTCTGGCAGCTTCGTGGGTTCATTTTGACTATACTCTCCGCGGTAGGTAATTTTAGTTTTTTGCACAATTCCCCTTTTCGAGGTAATTAAAATTACGCCATTCGCTCCTTCTGCACCATAAACCGCAGTTGCAGCGGCATCTTTAAGCACGTTGAAAGTTTCAATTTCATCTGGCTCAATATCGCTCATGGCCCTTGGTATACCATCGACTAAAATTAACGGGTTGGTACCGCCGGCAAAGGAGCTGACACCACGGATCCAGAATTCGGCATTATCATAGCCGGGTTCGCCCGATCGCTGAATAGCAATGATACCCGGAACCTGACCTGCAATGGCATTGGTTAAACTCCTGGTCGGGAAACGTAAAGCTTCGCCCTTCACAGAAGAAACCGAACTCACTATGCTTGATTTTTTCTGTTTACCAAAGCCAACCACCACAACATCGTTAAGGTTCGAATTATCCTGCTTTAAAATAACATTTACGATAGTTTTCCCATTCAAAGGAACTTCTTTGGTAACAAATCCCACCAAACGAAATTCCAGTATCGATCCTTCAGGAACATTTTTTATTTTAAATTCTCCATCCAGATCGGTCGCAGCGCCTAAATTGGGTTTGCCTTTAACCTGTACCGTTACACCGGGAAGAGGCATTCCCAATGAATCTTTTACCGTACCTCTTACTTCTACCGTTACTTCGGTAGCTTTGGTTCTCAACTCGATAATGGTAATGGTTTCTCCATGGATATTAAAACCTAATCCCGAATTTTTCAGGGCCCTGGTAAGCGCAACATTTATGTCGGCATTACTGATATTAAAGGTAACAGGAGCTACTTTTTGAATACTTTCTTCTTTATACAAAAAGCGGTATTTGGTTTGTTTGTTCAATTCAGTAAAAACTTCTTTGAGTGGGAGATTTTTTACAGAAATATTAACCTGTTGCGCTTTACTATTGGCGAATACCCCCAATTGGAGCACAAAGGTTAAAAGGATCACAAGTTTCATAATTTTGAAAACTATTGGTATACTCGGAATTGCTTCCCGATTGGCAATATTTTGTCCGTGACAAAAGAAATTCATACTTTCGTTTGATTTAGGTGATAGAAATAAGTTCGGTTTTTATACTGTTTTTTTGAGCCTGAATTACTTACCGGGAGTGGTGGTACACTTCCGGTATTCATTTTTCGGCCAATTTTCACTGGTCTGTTTAAATCATATTTGCTTGGTTAGTTGATGGATATTTGGTTAATTAATTGATTATTAAATTTCTATTTTCGATACTAAACGACAGATCACTTACCTCCTTAAGCATATTGACCACTTCGCTAAGTTTTGCTTTCCTGCTGATGTGTCCGCTGATGTGGATGTTTGGCAATGTTTTTTTATAAACAAGTTTTAAATCATACCACCGGCTGATTTCGGTTAAAGCAGGACCAATTTCATCATTGCTGAAATAAAAATCATCCTTACACCAGGCTACTGCTTTTTCTGTATTGCCTTTGGAAACGGTTAGGCTTGTTAAATCAGCCAATGCTTGTTTTCCCGGAACCAGAATGCCTGAGCTTTTACCGTTACTAACTTTAACTGAACCTTCTAAAAGGGTAGTTTTTGCCGCCTGATCATATGATGAAATGTTAAAATGGGTACCTAAAACCTCCACTTCTGATTCGTCGAGTTTCACTTTAAAAGGGTGTGCTGCATCTTTTGCTACTTCAAAATAAGCTTCACCCTTTAACTCGACCTTTCTTTCTTTTTCTGTAAAACTTACTGGGAATTTAAGCTGCGACATGGCATTTAGCATAACTTTTGAACCATCTGGTAAGGTTACGGTATACGTTCCTGCTTTCGGTACCACTAAGGTATTATACCGGCTTGTTAAAGATGCTGTTGTTGCCAAGGGTTCATAACTGATTTCACCATTTTTGCTGATAATAGTGAGTCCGTTTTCATCCGTAATCGACTGTTTCTCTTTATCCAGGGCTATTTCTGTTCCGTCTGAAAGAATAAGTTTAGCAGTTTGTGTGCCTGGTAAAACATCATTTTTATAGGTTTTGGTCAGATCAGGCACAATACGGGGATCTGATTGATTGATGTTAAAATACAAAAGGAAAGCACCCACAATAGCCAGGAAAATGGCTGCATATTTGAAAAAGGAATATCGGTTTTGATGTGGTACTTTATTCGAATGAAAACGCTTATCTAATTTGAGCCAGGCCTGATCAACATCAAGGTTATTCATGTTGGCTAACCTTGGTTCTATTGGGCCAGCCGTTCTGAAGGCTTCCAAAAGTTTATACCTTTCTTTATCTTCTTCCAAAAGAAACATTAACCTTTGCTCCTGTTCTTTGGTTAAAGTACAAAGCAGATATCCAGAAATTAATTCTGCTAATTCGAAAGCCTCTTCATTCATAGTTTTATACTGGTTATATCACTAAGAAACCTGAAGCTTAAAAAAGGATGGAAAATATTTTAAAAAAAATTAATTATTTAGATACATCACCGTGAAAAGTGCCATAGCTGCTTTTCCAAGATGCATTTTCAGTAAAACAAGGGCTCTCTTTTTTTGACTTTTAACCGTGTTGATGCTAATATTCATCCGGTCAGCAATTTCACTGTTGCTCAATCCTTCCAAATAGCCATACCTGATTACCATGGCACATCCCGGAGGCAGGGCATTAATTTTATCATAAATTTCTGCAATTACTTCCGCATGGATGATGCCTTCCAGTATTTCAGGATCAGTGTAAATATTAAGCGGATTTTTCTTGTTGTAAAGATCAACCACATTGTTGTGCCGGATCTTATTTAAGCAGGCATTTTTTATTGCTGTATATAAAAATGATTTTACCGCATTGAAATTTGTAGAAACGTTTTCCCGCTGCTCCAGATAAACCATAAAAGCATCCTGAACCATATCTTCTGCCAGTTCCTTATCTTTCAAAAGATAACAGGCAAAATCACAGAGTCGGGGATAAAGCTTTTTAAATAGCTGTTCCGGCGGCAACATCTCCATAACACCCTCACTCTTTCTACTGAACATGCTTTGTATTTTAATATCCGGAAGTTACGATAATTTGTAATTTTCTCTTGGTAGAGCTATGCAAATTAAATGGGATTTCCGGGAAGTTTAGGCCTTAATTGTTTATTTGGTAAGCACAAATTTATAAGAATTGCATTAAGATCAAAATTAATTTCAGCCACTCACCAAACGTTTATCTTGTTATTATAAAATTTCGACTCACTGAACAGCAGTTTATTAACATTAAAATCAGCTACGATCGTTAACTTTGCTTATAGGCCAAATACCAATGACAAAATGGATCACCCGTGAACACCCGAAAATTGACCGGATTGCCTGCCCATGGCTGATCAGGCGTTTTATCGATCCTGATGCAGAAATTATTTATGTACCTTCAGATCAGGTGATGATGAAGGCTGAAGCCTTAGGAGCCACACCATTCGACATGCCAGATGTTGAATATACGCATTACGACGATCAGTGCACTTTCGATTATTTCATCAAAAAACACCAGCTAAAAGATACAGCGCTTAATCGCATAGCGGCCATCGTGCGTGGGGCAGATACCGATCGCCATGACTTTGCTCCACAGGCAGCCGGCCTCGAAGCTGTATTTTCGGGATTAGCCTACCACAGTTCAAACGACCAGGAATTATTGGCACTGGGTATACAGATTTATGATGGCCTGTACAGCTGGGCAAAACACCTTTACCACAAAAAGCATACACAGGCGGGACCAGTTGAACAAATGTTACTGGAGATTTATACCAGATACCTTCGGGAAAATAAAGGAAAGAAAGCGCCGGCCTGGGCAAATGAATTACGGGAAATGATACAGGACCAGATGGATACCAATATGTCATTGAGCCTTCAGCAAGCTTCGGATGAACTGGAGATTAACCCGGCCTATTTATCAAGGGAATTTTCCAAATATTTTGATAACTTGTCTTTTGGAGATTATATACGGAAGATGCGGATTGAAAAGGCCATGCTCTTAATAGAAAGCACCTCTTACTCCTTAACCGAAATTGCCTACCTCACAGGTTTTTCAGACCAGAGCCACTTTAACCGGATTTTTAAAAAGCAGACCGGGGAAAATCCATCATTTTACAGGAAAAAACACCAAAAAGGTAAAACGGATACAAATAGTTAAATCTGTACAATTATAAGGTTTTGCGAATCAGCAATATTGTAATGAAATACAATTTGCCTGATGAAAGAACAAACAGATAAAGTCAAACCACTATACTCACTAGCCGAAATCACAAAATATTTCCTGAAACTGGGCACCTGGGGATTTGGTGGTCCGGTTGCGCTGGTTGGTTATATGCAGCGCGATCTGGTGGTGCAGAAAGGCTGGCTCACAGAGGAAGAATACAAAGAGGGACTGGCACTTGCCCAGCTGGCACCGGGACCGCTGGCCGCGCAACTAGGCATTTATATTGGCTTTGTACACTATGGTTTAATTGGCGCTACGCTAACCGGATTAGCCTTTGTATTGCCATCCTTCATCATGGTGGTTTTGCTTGGTATGGCTTACCAGCTTTATGGCGGACTGGCCTGGATGCAAGCGGTATTTTATGGTGTAGGTGCTGCCGTAATCGGCATCATCACCATCAGTGCTTATAAACTAACCATCAAATCAATCAGCAAATTCGAACCAGCTGCCATTAAATCCAAATGGCTTTTATGGCTGTTCTATATCATCGGAATCGTGATCACCGTGATTACCGAAAAAGAGGAAGTTTTACTTTTTCTAGGCTGTGGCATCCTGTACATGCTGATTAAAGCCCCACCACAATGGATTAAAAAACCTTCCCATCTCCCTGTCGGAATCTTATTTAGTACTGGTTTCTGGAACTATGACAGCAAAACCTTACAAGAGATCGGCTGGTTTTTCGCGAAGGCGGGCGCCTTTGTATTTGGCAGCGGACTGGCCATTGTACCTTTCCTGCATGGTGGTGTAGTAAAGGAATTTGGCTGGCTCACCGAGGCACAGTTTGTAGATTCGGTTGCAGTTGCCATGATCACCCCCGGACCGGTAGTGATTACGGTCGGCTTTATCGGTTATCTTGTGGCAGGTTTTCCGGGGGGCTGCGTTGCAGCACTTGCTACTTTTCTACCCTGTTACATCTTTACAGTAGCTTTAGCCCCTTCTTTCAAAAAGATTGCAAAAAACAACAGCGTGAAAACATTCGTAGAAGGAATTACCGCCGCTGTAATTGGCGCCCTGGTGGGTTCGGTCATGGTGATCGGCATGCGCTCAATAAAAGATATTCCAACCGCATTGATCGCCGTAGCCACTATACTGGCACTCCTCTACATCAAAAAATTACAGGAGCCTTATATCATTGGTATAGCGGCCATTATCGGACTACTCATTAAATTCATTTAGCTTTCAATGATGCATAAAACTTTTACCAGATCAATGATCCTGCACTGTGCATTTTCACTGGTTTTCGCTGCTACACTAAGTTTGCCCGCAACAGCGCAACAAACCGTTCAAAGCCCAGTCTATCCAAAAGTAACCGGTTATTTCAGCTTGCTCCACCCCATCGGATCCTGGGACAAAAATGGATTTCATGATAACTTTTCGGAGGTATACACGCTCGCCTTTCCGTTTGGAATAAACATTTTAAAGAACGACAAATTCGGGATCAGTTTCGAAATTGCACCCAGTATCCGCACCGAACAACACATTTCGAAAGTAAGTTCAGTCTTGTTTCATCCGGGGGCGATGTTCCGGTTCAAACACGGCTTTACTTTTATCGGTCGTGTAGCATTTGAAACCAGCGGCCGTTACGGCTTTACACCGGTGTTGAACCAGGTGATCAAAAAAGGAAAAAACGCGAGTGTATACCTGGCCATACCTTTCCCGGTGAGATTTGGGAACAACCTCCCTGCCGCACTTTCAACAGGTTTACAGCTAGGCCTGGGTTTTTAATTTGGATCAAACTCTACCACCCATTCAATGCCATATTTATCCCTGAACATGCCGGCATAGGTGCCCCATGGACTATCGTCAATTGGCCCTTCCACTTCCCCTCCTGCCGACAATCCCTTAAAGATTTGATCGGCTTCTTCGCGGCTTTCGGCATTCACGTGTATTTTAGACCGGTTTTCATTTTCGCTTACCCGCCCCATAAATGCAGGAACATCGTTGCCTATTAATACATTGTTTTGGCCAAGCGGCAAGCCGATGTACATGATTTTATTTGCCTCCTCTTCGGCTACCTGAAAATCGGGACCTGATAAGTCTTTAAAACGGGTGATTTTTGTAAACTCGCCGCCAAAAACGGATTGGTAAAAGGTGAATGCTTCTTCCGCATTTCCATTGAAGTTGATCCAGGGATTAATTGCTCTCATGGTTTTTATTTTTAATTGATGTTGTTGCTTAGCCCAATTGCACGCTTCATAGCTAAGCCCACTTTGTAGTGTGATGCTTTGTACAGCTAAAATAATTAATTGAATCCCAGGTTTTATGAAAAATCAGACAAATGTTTAGGATTTGCTTCGCTATATTCTGGAAAAGATAGTCAGGTTCCACTTTTCAGCTCACCTTTGCAATCGAAATAATGTATTGTGCTTGTGTTAAAACATAAATCGAATCCCGTTATTCCACAGCGAGTAATTCTCACACATCATCTCAGTTCGCGGGCGGTGAGCTATTTAAATGCCAACTGCAATATCTATATTTGAGATAATATTAACGCCTTTATATATGTTAAACTCAAAGACTCTCATTCCTAGTTTCGTATTTCTTATACTATTTAATTTTGCAAGTGCACAGTCTGTCAATTGTAGAAAAATGAGAGAGGGTGTATTTAAGATGGTTACACGAGGTATTCCCACAACAATTAAACGGTATAAAAACTATCAGCTTGAGTATTTCAATAACGCTACTAAGCCAATAACTTTTAAAATTCAATGGATAGATGACTGTACTTATACACTCAAACCCGATGCAAGCGCGTTCCTTAAGTATCCTCAAATTCCTAGGAATGCTTTAATAACTGTTAGAATTACTAAAACCTATGAAAACGGTTATACAATGAAAACCACTGCCAACTTCAATAATAAAACGATGGTTGGGGAAGTAATCAAAGTGAAATAGAATCCGAATACAATTACACAAAATAGATGTATACTGCTTCTTCCAAGCTATTTCAACGACCGTCGAAACATTCATAACGTCTATTCGCCCATATCAAGTTGGATTTATATATTTACTATTCTTAATTAATCTCATATGAAGTATATTGAACCTAAAGTTTTCGCGAAGTCATTTACATGTCCTAATTGTTCAGCTATTGCACAGCAAACTTGGTGGACGAGATCATGGGCTGATGGTATATATGCTAACGAATCCTCAAATCACATTCGTGTGGGCACCTGTGCACACTGTTATAAAAACACACTGTGGATTATTGACAGAATGTATTATCCAGACAATGGCAATGCTCCTACTGCAAACGAAGACATGCCAGAAAACGTCAAACAGATTTACCTTGAGGCAGCTTCTATATACCAAAAATCGCCAAGAGGAGCCGCTGCCTTATTAAGGTTAGGTATTCAGATCCTTTGCAAGGAGCTCGGAGAATCAGGAACAAATATCAATTCTGACATTAAGCACCTAGTTGCAAAGGGACTGCCTATTATTGTTCAACAATCACTGGATATTGTAAGAGTAACCGGTAACGAGGCAGTACATCCGGGGCAGATTGACACAGATGATCCCAAGGTTGTAGGTAGCTTATTCGAACTAACTAATATCGTTGTACAATACATGATATCACTTCCTAAGCAAGTCGGGGATCTTTACAATGCATTGCCTGAAGACAAAGTTTCAGCTATTGGCGTAAGAGATTCTAAGTAATATGGGCGCAGCTGCAAATGATGATTTAATGGAGGTACGAATAGAATCTTTTAATCCCTATGAGTCTAGATTTCCCAATAGAAGGGTTATCACTAGAGATGCTCTGATGCTTGCTAAAACCTTGAGGGCTGAAGGTTATAAGGTAGTGATAGAACCAGATAATGGTCTTCCTGTTTATTACCTTTATAGCAAAGGCCTCAGAGAATGGTTTGCCGACCCGGTAAATCTTCTGTTATTTAATATACCAATCACAGTTATAACAAACCTGATAACTAACCAAGTTCAGAAACTCTTAGATTGGAATGATAAGCAGCCCTCTCATAATCTGAATATACAAACAGATGGTTCATCTATTTCATATAACTATCTAGGTTTAGAACAACCAGTAGGAAATAAACAACGAATAACCACCATAAGAAAAGAGCTTAAAGACGGGTTTGACCGTTGTTTTAACACAATTCCCCCGAACATAAAATTTCCGACACCTATATATTTGGAGCATAAGCCTAAAATCGTTGGTTGGTGTAGATTATGGGAGGATGAACGCGGTTTAGCATCCGAGGGTTATATAACAGATAAATTAGTTAAAAGAAGAATTGCTCAAAATCGGCTAAATGGTGCTAGTGTTACAGGTATGGCAAGTCGCACACTATGTTCTATTTGTAGTTCTAGCTATCTTAATTGCAACCATATAGCCGGAAATGAATACGAAGGGCAAAGCTGTAGCAATGTTATTATTGAGACAGACTTTGTTGAAACCAGCCTTGTCAAAACACCAATTAATCCACAATGTATACTAGGGTGGCAATAGCATAGTTCATAAAAATCTTTGACCAAACATTAACTTTTTACACGCATTAGCTACTAACAACTACAACACTCAATGGATGATAGAGCATTCAAAACCTTAATTGATTACCTAACCCGCATACCATCTGTTCAGACACCAATTTCATTTGGCTCAGATGATGAAGGCAATTGGTGGGTTAAGTTTTCAATAGATATACACCATAACCTTGCTTGGCATGCTGTTCAAGAACTTAGTTGTGTAATTAATTATCTTTCTATAAATGAAAGGCTTCCAAGTAAATTCTATCCAGTATCACCTGCACCGTACTTGAACGGTGGGCCAACAGATTATCTATCATGGGTAATAGAAAATGATGATAAAGACTTTAAACCAGGTACATTAATGAAATGGTTAGAAGGAAGATTGCCACAGCCAGTGGACGATGTTAGTCAATGGATTGATGAGTAAAGTCCATTATTAAGGCTGCACATTTTCTTATCATATCTGTTTTTATTAACCCCTTCAAAATAAGAACGTGCAGACCTACTGATTGTCAACCTTATAATCTTCCTCGATTCTTATATCTTTGTTTTCACTAAATTATAATGACCTCTATAAAAATTAACTCATTTGAGGACTACCTTATTGAAATTGATAAGGTTTGCCAAAAAGGAAAGGCCTATAATCTCTACCGAGGCCAGTCTGATAACAAACCCTTACTGCCATCAGTCTGTAGAGACAATCCAACATTTGACTCATCGAAAAAAGAGTTTGATATGATAAATGATCTTCGAAGAAGATCACCTATGATGTTAAATAAAGACCATAATGAATGGGATTTGTTAGTTATTGCGCAGCATTATGAAATGAAGACAAGACTTCTAGATTGGTCAAGCAATCCTTTAGTTGCCTTGTGGTTTGCATGCAGAAGTGAATACTATGCGAAACAAGATTCTTATGTGTACATCTTTCAAGCTGAAGAAAGTGCTTTAGTAGATATAACAAGTAAAAGTTGTCCTTTTTCGATTTCTAAGACCAAGATTCTACGTCCAACACTCAATAATGAAAGAATAGTTGCGCAGTCTGGTTGGTTTACAGTTCATGCTTACTCAAAGAAGCATAGTCGATTTGTCAAACTTGAAACTAATACTGAACATAAAGATGGTGTTAGCCAAATAATAATTTCAGCTGAATCAAAACCACAGATAATGAGAAAACTATCCCGATATGGTGTCAACAATAGAACAATATATCCAGATTTACAAGGCTTATGCAAACATTTAAACTGGAAATACCTAGATGGGGTTAAATAATATCAGATGGCATGAAAAGCTTTTATGATAAAGAGGATTATACAATTGATGATATTCAATCGTTGATTGAGAACCAAGTGGAAGAGTCTATCTACTTGGATTTTAAAAGCGCTGGTTCATTAGAGAAAAGCGATAAAAAGCGTATTGAAATCTCAAAAGATGTTGCGTCATTTGCCAATTCCGATGGTGGCATAATAGTCTATGGCATCAAAGAAGTTGATCATGTTGCATCGGAGTTTTCTTTTATAGATGGCAATGAATTCACTAAAGAATGGATTGAAACAATCATCAACTCCTATGTACAACGTCGCATATCTGACATTAAAATCTATCCAATTAGGATAGACGGAGACATAAAGAAGAGTATTTATGTTGTCAAGATTCCTTATAGTTATGACGCTCCACACTTAAGTAAGGATAATAGGTATTACAAACGGTATAATTTTATGTCTGTTCCAATGGAGGAATATGAGATACGCCAATCATATAATAGAAAAGATAACACTGAGCTAGTTATTGATAATCTAATTCTTCAGATTGGTTCATCATCCATTGTAGGCTCAAGCTATTTAAAAACCTTACACATGGCTCTCATTTTTCAAGTTTCAAATATCAGTAATAGCATTGAGAACATGTATAAAGTCGAAGTACACATTAACCGCAAGATATTAGCAAGCGGAAACCCTCCAAACTTTATGAGGAATGAAGAAGAAACTGCAATCTTTAGTTTTCCTAACACAAGCCCCTTATTCCAAGACGAGGTAACCTCTATTGCTACAGTACCACTGTTATTTAACGGTAGTAATCATCACCTACTTTGGGAACCAGTTAATGTGCATCTATATTATACTAATGGAAGTAAAGGCAAGACTTTCTATATCAATGAAATGATGGATCTGAAGGGTAAGCCCCTTAAAGATTGGCAATGGCAATAGATCACAAGCAATCGATGCCAGATAATACTACAAGGATTTTAGCTTATAAAGCATTAGATCGTGACTTTGACAGGACTTGGTCTGATTGGGCAGTTGAAATGCTAGTGAGTGGTTTTGAAACTGAACATCTTGTTATTCTGGCAGGTATGGGTGAGCCATTCGATTACTTTGAAATGCAAACCTTGACTACAAAAGCACTTAATGAATTGGGCTTGTCCTTCTCTGACAAACTCCAAACTGTATGGAATTACGTCAGTTATCTTATACAGATGTGCCTTGATGGTACGCTAGAATCAGTAAAAGTTCTTACTGAGCTTAGAGATCTTTACCTTGAACTTGATTATGAGAAATCACTTCAGCAGTTCTACTTTCTGTATTATGCCAAGAGTGATTTAATAAGTGATGAAGTACAATGGTATATTGATGGAGTGGACAGAAGCAATATTGATGAGACAGTAATTAGGTACTTTAACGAGTGGTTAAAACTAAAATCACATACAAATGAACAATAGGAAGTTAATTGTACTGATCTTTTTAATGGTAGGATGCAGGTCACCATTTGTAGATTCATTTAAACAGATTCAGTCATCGATAGAGAAGTCAAATGCTGTCTTACAAGTCTCAAACCGGAAGATATTAAAAGAGATTAAGGTTAAGGAAATTAACACAATTTCAAACGAGGCTGATTCTATACAGTTTGCTAATCAAAATCTCAATGGCTTGATTGACGAATACAAAAAGCAAATCGAGAACCTTGATCTAATTGGATCCGATGTAGATATCGCCTATAAAGTCCTTGCTACTCCAGATTTTATTAAAGGTGCTTTAATGTCTGCAACCTCCACACTTGTTGAGCGAGTTTCAAAAGTTGAAGTTGAGCAGTCAATGAAGAACCATCTTGATAGTCTTATACTCGAAGTTGCTCAGGCTCATACAAATTCATTATATTTTGAACAGCGTTTCAAAGGCATCCCTTCTGCTAACGCCTTGGTAGAACTTGCCAATCTGCAGTTACAAAGCTCGGAAATGACAAATATCAGTTTAGCGGCTCTTGATAAAAAGAGTTTGCTTATAAAGCATGGAGTTGGCGGCTCACCTTTAAAATCCAAAGACGGATATCCTAAACTAAAACTTTCCCCTTAAAAGAAAGAAATAGATTGAAAGATGGATATTGAGAAGTAGGGATAGGTAGTATCTATCTAACTACTGCACCAATTTAAGCTTGTCCCCTCAACACCTTTCAAGAAATTCCGGCATAAACGCTCATATAGCCATTATACAGCCTACCAACACAAAAGCCCTTAAACGGTCTAAAGCATAGTTTTTTGATCAACAAAAAACCCCTTCAAGTTATCCTTAAAGGGGTTTAAAGCAGTGGGCCCACCTGGGCTCGAACCAGGGACCAAAAGATTATGAGTCTTCTACTCTAACCAGCTGAGCTATAGGCCCGGAAAAAAGGTTATTCTTTTTTGCGAGTGCAATGTTACAAATTTGAATTGAATTTTCGAAAATGTTTTCGGCATTTTTTCATAAAAAGGAAGAATATAAACTCATTTTCAAGTGCTTAATTTTACTTTTCATTTTACCTTCCATCTTTTTTAATCTCAAATTGTGGATAAAACGCTCGTTCATCTGTCCTCAAATCCATTTCGAATAGGTTAATTTTGTAATTGATATGAATACGCCCGATCCGGACAACCAGCTTCTTTTAGATTTTTTAGCCACCACCAACCAGCCTGTTTTTTTAACCGGTAAAGCCGGAACGGGTAAAACCACCCTCCTGCGCAAGATTAGAGATACCACGAAAAAGAATTTCGCCGTTGTTGCCCCCACTGCGGTGGCCGCCATCAATGCCGGAGGCGTAACGCTTCACTCCTTTTTTCAGATTCCTTTCGGTCCTTTGGTTCCGGTTGGGGATGAACATGCGGAAACTAATTTTAAATACTCGGATGAAAAAACAAGGTTATTACGCTGCCTTGATTTATTAATTATTGATGAGATTAGTATGGTTAGGGTTGATCTGATTGATTTCATCGACCGTACTTTAAAGCGTGTTAAAGGCTCAAACCGTCCCTTTGGTGGCGTTCAGGTATTGATGATTGGCGATCTTTACCAGCTCTCTCCTATTTTTCATGATGCCTGGCATATCCTGGGCAGTTATTATTCCAGTCCCTACTTTTTTGATAGCCTGGTTTTCAGGTCGACACCCATGCTTACTTTTGCCCTGGATAAAGTTTACCGCCAGTCAGATCCCGTATTTCTGGATATTTTGAACGGCATGCGCGAAAACAGCCTCGATGCTGGTCTTCTTGCAAAACTGAATGAACGTTACGATCCCTCTTTAAATCAGGAATGGAAAGACGATTACATTACGTTAACCACACATAACCAGCTGGTAAACGAAATTAACCAGGGCTGTTTGGAAAAATTACCCGGAGAAATTTTCGAATTCAATGCGGAGGTAAGTGGCGATTTCCCGAAGGATGCCTATCCTACTGATGAAAAACTCCAGTTAAAACTGGGTGCGCAGGTCATCTTTATCAAAAATGATTCGTCGGGCAAAAGGCAGTATTACAATGGAAAAGCGGCAAAAATAACGGCAATTAGTCAGGATTCGATAAAAGTAACTTTCACTAACGGTGGCCGGGAAATCGAAGTGGAAAAAGAAATCTGGCAAAATGTTAAATATAGCCTGAGTGCCGAAGAAAATAAAATCGACGAAACCAGCACCGGATCATTCTCGCAATATCCTTTTAAACTGGCCTGGGCCATTACCGTACATAAAAGCCAGGGATTAACCTTCGATCAGGCGATTGTGGATGTAAGCACCGCATTTACCCACGGACAGGCTTACGTAGCACTCAGTCGCTGCAGAAGTTTAGAAGGACTTATTTTAAAATCACCTGTGGTTGCCGAAAACATCATTACCGATGCCAAAGTAATCAGTTTTACAAAGGTCACGCACCAGGACAAACCTACGCCTGAGCTGCTGGCACGTTATAGTCAGCAATATGCCTGGGGATTGATCCATGAATTGCTGGATTTCTCGCTGGTAGCCAAAGACTGGGAAAAGCTGGGGCGTTCCAAACTGATCGACAAAGATGAGAAGAATGCCTTTTTATCTATTTACGAACAGGGCAACCAGATCCTTCAGCAGGAAATCTTTAAAGTAGCCAGGAATTTTATCGCAAAGGAATTTTCGAAAATCAGCACCGATGAAAATCCGGCCAATGAAAGTGCTTTTATGGAACGTTTGCAGAAAGCCTCTGCTTATTTCGTTCCAAAACTCGAACAGCTCATTAGCTTAATGGCAAGAATTGTGGCCATCAACTTTTATAATGATACCCACTCTGATAAACTGCTTACGGTATTAAACGACTGTAAAGATGCATTGCAGATCAAGCTGGCTTTATTTAAAATTTCGTGGAATCCTTTTTCGATCAAAGATTATATCCACACCTTGCATGCAGCAGGGAATAAACAACCCGAGAAAAAACCGGTTAAATCGAGCATCAAACCAAAAGAGATTTCCAATCCACAGGTTTATAAAAACCTGGTTGAATGGCGCAAAACCATCGCATTGCAGCGGGGCACGCAGGATTATGCTGTACTTTCTGACTTAGCGCTACTTTCTATTGCCGAAAAAATGCCCAGAACGACCGACCAGCTGGCGGCGCTTAAAAGCGTAGGGATTGGTAATGCAAAAGAACTGGGCCAGCAAATTACCCGCATTGTAAACGCCCATTTGGGCACAAGCGAGTTATTTTAAATGATTAAGCATTTATAGCCTTTACAATAAAGAAAATATTTAAAAGAAGGTAAATGGTTAAAAGCGAGATGGAGAAAAACCGGTCAAACTTTTCCGCTTTTTTCTCTTCTCCTCTTTTGATCATTTTTAAAGAAAAGGCCGTTAATATGATCACAATCAAAATAAATACCAGGGTAATTCCGTGTAAGGTATCTACCAGCGTAAAAGTAGTCGATTCGGGCAGCGAGCCATCAATAATGTATTTATTACCAATTACGGCAAAAAGCGAGCCTACACTTAGTCCAAAGCGCGAATCGATGCTATCTGCATGGATATAAAAACACATGTAGGCAATAAAAAAAGCAACATACATGCCTAAAAACATTTTCCAGAACAGGCCAAAAGCATCTCTGCTAATCCCGATCCTTACCTTATAACTGCTGTATTCGGTTCTCGGCACTTTTATACTGGGATCGCCAAAAGCTGTTTCATAAATTTTATTGGCTGCAGAAGTTTTTAAACTGTCGATATTCCAGCCGCGCAGGGTAAAACGGGGATCAAATTGTTTGCCCAGGGTATCGGGTACAAATATGAGTGATGAGGAATCGAATTGTGAATTTTCTACCGAAAGCCTCAGTAACTGATGGTCGAATGGAAAATTGTTAATCGACCATGAATCTTTCATTACACATTGCAGTTTCATCAGCATGTACACTTCATTTCCACTGGTATCGATGGTAGAAAACGACTTACTAACGGTTTTAGCCTGAGGCACTTCAAGGTTATCGGCAAAATTAAATTCTTTGTTTTTATATTTCAGCCATAACCAGAAGTTAACGGTATATTCTTTGTCTTTAAAATCTATATCGTGTATACTGGTAACGTAAATGCCGGTTTTTACCGTATCTGGTGTGTTTTTCTGTGCGAAAGAAACGGTAATGATACAGAAAAGCTGGAGCATTAAACCCAGTAAAAAGAGTTTGGCGGTTTTCAACTGTGTTTTTAATTTATGGTGTAAAGAATTTCTTAAATATACAGAATAAGACTTTATTTATAAGCGATATTTTAGCTTATCGCTTTCAGGCCTCGCTTTTTTTTAATACTTTCGCAACCCCATTTTAGTCGCCAACCACAGCATTTCAAGCATGAGCAAGTTTTTATACGGAATCGATTTTGGAACAACCAATTCGGCACTTTCTATTTATGATGAAGAGAAGAAAGAAATTGTAGATACGATTTCTATTCCTTCGTTAATTTATTTTACAGAAGTAAAAAGCATTGTTGATGGTGAAAGTCATATTGTGGGCGAAAAAGCAATAGCTGCTTACCTAAGCGATGGCATGAAAGGGCGCTTTATCAAATCCATCAAACAGATCCTCTCGAGAACGACGTTTACCGAAACCCGTATCCACAATAAAAGGTATACCGCTTCCGATCTGGTTACACTGATTCTTAAAGACCTGAAAGAAAAAGCCGACCTGATTACCGGCGAAGATTGCCACAAAGCCATTATCGGCCGTCCGGTTTTCTTTGACGACGATAACACCATGAAAGATACCCTGGCACAAACCAGGTTAAAAAAAGCTGCCGAAAGCGCGGGTTTTACTGATGTTCGTTTTCAATTCGAACCTATTGGAGCGGCTTTTGCCTACGAGAAAACCATTCAGAAAAAAGAACGCGTTTTAGTAGCCGATTTAGGTGGAGGTACTACCGATTTCACCTACCTGATCCTCGATCCGGATAAGGTGGGTAGCAAAGACCGTAAAAACGATATGATTGCCTCTGGTGGTATCTACATTGGTGGCGATAGTCTCGATTCTGCTTTTATGTGGGATAAAGGCACACCCTATTTCGGAAAAAATACCATGTACGAGGCTACCCCTGGTAAAGTTTTAAATGTGCCGAAATCGCTTTTTGCCAATATTTGTACCTGGGATAAAATGAACTTTTTTAATGGTTTAAAAATCCAGAAAGAGATTGAAGAATATTATTATTACTCGGGCAACGATCCGAAATTCAAAAACCTGATTACCCTGATCGAAAACAACCTGGGTTATTCGTTGTTCAGATCGATCGAGAAAACAAAAATCGAACTTTCTGACCAGCCTGTATCTAATTTTGCTTACAGCAATATGGAAATTGAAATCGATGAAAATATTTCACTCGAGCAGTATAATTCGATTATCGAAAAAGACATTAATAAAATCGATGCTTACCTGGATCAGTTTATGGAAACCCACAAAATCAATCCAGAAGACATTGACTGTTTATTTTTAACCGGAGGAACCTCGATGGTTTCTGCCGTACAAAACCTGTTTAAAAACAAATTCCCACACATCCCGTTAAACTCCGGCGATAACTTTAAAAGTGTAGCCAAAGGACTGGCATATAGCGGTTACCTGTTTGAGGATTAAAGATAAATCTGCAACATAACAGCGCTGTCTGCACACGCCATAGGTCGAAGAGAAGAAAAACTGATTTGGATTTGGAGCGCAATGTCTGTGCAAACAGTCAGTTTCTTATACCATGGTCTGTGTCCGCACAGACCATTTAATTTAAGATCTTGAACCACATAAGAAATATAAGTTCATTGAAGCTAATATGTTCTTAAATGACTTATATGGTTAAAATTAGATGTTCAGTAGCCAAATAATCACAAAGAATCGTCAGCATCATTCATGTTGGGATCTTCACAAACCATTTAATTTTAGATTTCGGAGAGAAGTCAAGTTTTGAAAACTTGACTTCTCTGGCATTGCAGCCGCGGCTTATGGACCAAAACAGTGTTTCATTTTTAGGGTTGTTAGGCGCACCTTATACCATGGTTTGTGTTCGCACTGGCCATTAATTTAAGATCTTGAACCACATAAGAAATATAAGTTCATTGAAGCTAATATGTCCTTAAATGACTTATATGGTTAAAATTATATGTTCAGTTGCCAAATAATCACCAAAAATCCTCAGCATCATTCATGATTGGGATCTTCACAAACCCTTTAATTTTAGATTTCGGCCTGTGAGGACACAGGCCAAGGAGAAAAAATGTTCAATAAACAGAGAGAAGTCAAGCTTTAAAAACTTGACTTCTCTGGCATTGCATCCTTGGCTAGTGAGCAAAAACAGCATTTCATTTTTGGGATTGTTAGGCGCACCTTATACCATGGTCTGTGTCTGCACAGACCATTTAATTTAAGACCTTGAACCACATAAGAAATATAAGTTCATTGAAGCTTATATGTTCTTAAATAACTTATATGGTTAAAATTAGATGTTCAGTAGCTAAATAATTATAAAAAATAGCATCATTATGGTTGGGACCTTCATAAACCATTTAATTTTAGATTTCGGCCTGTGAGGACACAGGCCAAGGAGAAGCCAGGAACCACAAGCTATTCCTTTTCTAATCATTCATAAAAATAATTATCCCTCCACTTTACGACGATATCAGATTCAAAAAAAAGGTTGGTGAGACACCAACCTTGAATTCATTTTACAATGATTTTTTAACCTGTTTATCGCCAAATGGCAGCACCTTACTTGCTGCTTTTATACCAAACCTGGAGGGCAGATTGGACGAGCAACAAATTGCCGGTTTCTTTTTCTCTTTTACCTGCGCAATTTCTTTAACCTTGCCGTTTTTACAGGTGAAAAGCAAAGCGCAGCTTAAAACTAGCATTATCCTGATCACTTTCATCTATTTTTCAATTTCTGACCAATCAAAACGTGGATTTTCTGCCGGCGTTTTAGCCTGTTTCATTAATGCATAAAGCGCCTTTACCGTATCAGGGTTTTTGGCTGCAATATCATGCTTTTCACCGATATCCGCTTTTAAATTATATAATTCTAACTTTTCGGCAGTGCCTTTATCTTTAAAACGGATTAATTTCCAGTCGCCTTTGGTTAAAGCTTCTTTTAAACCGCCTTCGTTAAACTGCCAGTAGAAATAATCATGTTCTTTAACTGCTTTTTTGCCGCTTAACAATGGAGAGAACGACAGCCCATCAATATTTTTTGGTGTGGCTGTTCCGCTAAGTTCACCAAGCGTTGGCAATACATCCCAAAAGGCCCATGGCGTAGGATTAACCTGACCGGCAGCAATTTTACCTGGTGCCCTTACAATTAAAGGTACACGAATTCCACCTTCGTAGAGATCTCTTTTTACGCCCCTAAACTCGCCACCACTGTTAAAAAACACCGGATCGGCACCTCCTTCTTTATGCGGACCGTTATCACTGGTAAAGAAAATGTAGGTATCGTTATCCAAACCTAACTTTTTGATCAACGCCACAATCGTACCCACATCGGCATCCAGTTTATTTACCATTGCTGCAAAAGTAGCATGTGGCTGCGCCTGACTGTCGTAGTTTCCTTTTTTCTCAAAAGGCGTTTCAGGTGGAAATTTACTCGAACCATCTGCATTTTGGAATTTCTTCAATAATTCTGCAGGTACTTTCAATTCCGCATGCGGAACTGTTAATGGCAGATACAAAAAGAAAGGCTGATCTTTATTGGCGTTAATAAAATCAACAGCTTTATTTACAATCAGGTCTTCGGTATATTTTGTGGTATCAACAGGTACTTCTACAGTTTTACCACCAACAATTTCGTACAAACGATTGGTGTAATAATCGTGTGCATGCGATTGATCCAGGTATCCGTAAAAACTATCGAAACCTTTTAAATGTGGCGCTCCTTTGCTGTCTTCATCGCCGAGTCCCCATTTACCAAACATGCCGGTTTTATATCCGTTTCCTTTTAAACGTTCGGCCAGGGTAGTATCCTGTGCACGTAAGGCAGCAAGACCGTCTTTGGCTTTTGCGTTGCCCCTTACCCAGGCATGGCCCATGGTATAACCGGTCATTAAGGCGCATCTTGAAGGGGCACAAACGGTATTTCCGGAATAGAAACGGGTAAACTTAATTCCCTCTTCGGTAAGCTTATCCAGATTTGGCGTTGGAATTTTAGAATTCGGGTTAAAGCTGTGTACATTACCATAACCTAAATCATCGGCCAGGATAAAAATAATGTTGGGTTTCTTTTTACTTTGTGCCTGTGCCGTAGCTAAACTGCCCATCAGACCAGCAAAAACGATAAATTTTAATATTTTTTTCATCTCTATTTGTTATAGTTAGGATTCTGTTTTAACGCCGGATTATTCTGGATCGCAATGGAAGGTACCGGCCATAAATAATCTTTATTGGCATCGAAGAGGCGGCTATCAATCCTTGCCCCTGCGCTATTGGTAATATTTCCGTTTAATAACTGATCGGCTATCCTCCACCTGCGTATATCGTAATAATACAAACCTTCGCCTGCCAGCTCTACTCTCCGCTCGTGTCTGATCTCTGCCCTCAATTCTTCCTGACCTAAGGTAGATGGAATATTTGGCATCTTCGCCCTTGCCCTAATTAGGTTTAAAGCATCAAAAACCGATTGATCTGGTCCGCTGTCTTCATTTTTTGCTTCGGCGTACATCAGGAGCACATCAGCATAACGAAGTAAAATTAAATTTAACTCTGATGTTCCGCTGGTTGGTGCGGCCACAGGTTTTTCATTGTCTTTAAAAATAGTGTATTTTTTTAATCCGTAACCTGTACTCGGGTATTGAATTGCGGTTACGGTAGCACCTTTAAACTGCGTACCTGGTAAAATTACAGTAGCCTGCAATCTGCTATCGCGGTTTTCGAAAGGTTTTGCGGCATTATAAACGGCAGAACTGTTAATCGGCTTACCATCCGTTGCGTAATAGGTATTAACCAGATCGGGCAAAGGTGCTGAACCCAATTGCTGATCTAAACTGATATCGAGTGAATGGGTAAACTCCGGATATTTGTATTGCACATCAAAAATAACTTCTGCATTGCCTTCATTTTCCAGATAAAACAAGCCGCGGTAATCCGGAAATAAACTGTAGGTTTTTAAATCGATAACGGCTTTTGCAGCTTCTGCAGCTTCTTTCCAACGTTTGGCATACAACAAAACCCTCGCCTTTAAAGCCAAAGCCGCACCACGCGTAGCCCTTCCTTTATCTACACCTGAGTAGGTTAAAGGTAATACGGTTCCTGATGAAGCTTCGGTTAAATCTTTTAAAATCTGCGCCAGCAACTCATCGGCAGTGTTTCTTGGCAAATTGGCCTGCGTTTCGTAATTGGTGGCATCGGTAATTAATGGTGCACCACCAAACAGGTTCCAAAGGGGAATATAATATAAGGCGCGGAGGTATTTGGCTTCTGCTTTATACCTTTCTTTTAAAGCGCCGTCCATATTTACTTTATCGATATTGGCCAATACGTTATTGGCCCTGCCTATACCTTTGTAACTGCCATTCCAGGTTTCGTTAAAATAACCCGTTGCCGCGTTGTGCAAGCCCCTCGAAATGATGTTATAATCGTTATTATACTGATAGGTATTCGGACTTAAAGCATCCAGATAAATGGAATTGGCCGCATAAACATTATAGTAAATTGCTGCATAGGTTCCGTTCAGGGCAGCTTCTGCCTGAACTTTTGTATTCCAATAGGTGTCTTGTGTAAAACGATCTGTTGGCGTTACATCCAGATAATCTTTACAGCCAAACAGGAACACCGAAATTAATATGAATAGAATATATTTTTTCATGACCGGTTATTTAAATGATACATTAATTCCCGCACTAATTGTTTTTGCATTTGGGTATTCAATCAGATCGGCCCGGGTTAAATTCCTTTCCGGATCGCTAAACTTGAAGTTCGAGAAGGTTAAATAGTTTTGTGCATTCACAAATACCTTTAACACATCAATGCCTGCTTTATTGAGCCATTTATTGGGAAAGGAATAACTGATCTGCACATTTTTCAACCGGAGATAAGAGGCATCTCTTACCCAAAAACTCGAAGTCTGAAAGTTTTGAGGGTAGCCATTCGATGTCGTTAAACGCGGTAAAGAAGCGCCAGTATTGGTAGGCGTCCACGAATCGGTAAGCCAGTCTTTGGTTACACCTGCGCCATTTTTAAATGGCTGTGCTAAATTTCCGGTTAAGTAGGTATCCACATCCTGCAAGCCCTGGAAGATGAAACTGAAATCCCACCTCTTATAACCAAAACCACCTGAAAAACCGTAAACAAATTTTGGAATACTATTACCGATGACCACACGGTCGTTATTATCGATCACTCCATTGGCATCTACATCTTTATATTTCAAATCGCCGGGAACCGTACCTGCATTTTGAAAAGCGTGTGCTTTCACTTCTTCTGCGCTTTGAAAAATTCCTTCGGCCTGTAGTCCAAAAAAGCTGTCAATTGGCGATCCTTCCTGAATAATGGTATTACCGCTATAATATTTCTGGCCGTTTACATTGGTGACTTTGTTTTTCACATAGGTAAGGTTCGCGTCGATGTTGTAGCGAAAATCTTTAACAGAATCTTTAAAACCCAGTGTGATTTCAAAACCACGGTTATTTACCGCACCGATGTTTTTTACAGGTCCGGCTAAATTGCCTACCTGCCCCGGAACGCTGATCTGTCTGAGGATTTTCGAAGTCTGTTTATCAAAAAAATCGACTTCAAAAGTCAGCTTGTTTTTAAAGAAACTACCTTCTAAGCCGATATCGCTCATGGTGGTGGTTTCCCAGGTAATGTTAGGGTCGCTTAGCTGCGTAATGGCCGCGCCACTTACAATGGTTCCGTTAAAATTGTAATTCTGTCCCAGGGCAATGGCATCTACATAACTGAATAAGGGTACATTCTGATTACCCAGCTTACCATATGATGCCCTAAGTTT
Organism: Pedobacter sp. GW460-11-11-14-TSB4; assembly: GCF_059423705.1. NCBI lineage: Bacteria > Pseudomonadati > Bacteroidota > Sphingobacteriia > Sphingobacteriales > Sphingobacteriaceae > Pedobacter > Pedobacter sp. GW460-11-11-14-TSB4. Next base: position 49,664 of record NZ_JBWKYI010000008.1, on the reverse strand, counting down.
TAAGTTGCTAAAAACATTTAAATTTTTAATAAAATCTTCTTCACTGGCTCTCCATCCTGCTGAAAAGGAAGGAAAAAAGCCCCACCTGTTGTCTTTAGCAAATCGTGACGAACCATCATACCTGAAATTGGCCTCGAACAGGTATTTTTCATTGTAATTGTAGTTGAAACGACCAAAGTAAGATTGTAATCTAGAAGCGCCCGAGGTACCGGTCACCTGTGGTGATGTGCTTCCGGCATTGAGTTCGGTTAGGTCATTGCCCAGATAACCCTCATTATAAGCAGAGAAATTGCTGTCATCAAAACGTTCTAAACTAAACCCTGCCAAGGCACCAAAATGGTGTTTATCAAGTGAACCTTCCCAGTTTAAGGTATGAAAATTGGTAATATTGATATTGTTCTGGCTGATTTGTCTAACTCCTCGTGCCGGTGTATTGCCAATTGGGGTTACTACTCCGGTTTTGGGGTTGGTTAAATTAATAGCCGGATAAGAATATTTGTTGATACCATAAAGTAAGTTAGCACCTAAGGTGGTTTTATACCTGATGTTAAATGGCAACTGATATTCTAAAAACACATTGGCCAGGGTGCGGTACTGGTTATTTTTATTAAAACCTTCGTTCGCCAGGGCAACGGTATTCCTGAAAAAGTTATGTCCGGGTACCCTTATCCATTGATCGGCATAAGTACCATCCTGTGCATAGGGTGTTTGAAAAGGCAAACCACGATAGGTTAACCCCATTAAACCGCCCTCGCCATTGCCATCATCGGCGCTATAGGCACTTTCTTTACTATTCCAAAAGTTAGCAGTCAAACTTGCACCCACCTTTAGGTTTTTGGTGATATCAGAGCTGATATTCGAATTTAAGGAATAACGTTTACCCGAAGAGGCGATTAAAATCCCATCCTGATCTAAATAACCCAGTGAAATGGAAAAAGCTGTTTTTTCTGATCCGCCGGATATACGCAGGTTATGTTCCTGTATGGCAGCATTGCGGAACATGATATCGAACCAGTTGGTATTTGGATAAATAAAGGGATCGGTACCGTTTCTAAATTCGTTAATCAATGCGTCGCTACTTTCGGCAGGCTTGCCTTCATTAGCCAGGGCACGGTTTTTACCGATCATATAATCGACCGTATTGGTTACCACATCGGGAAACTGCGTGGCTTTTTGCGAACCTGCGTAAAAGTTATAATCGATAGAAAATGTTCCTTTTTTACCGGTTTTAGTCTTTACTAAAATGACGCCGTTTGCGGCACGGTTACCGTAAATGGCAGCAGATGCGGCATCTTTTAAAACGGTTACACTTTCAATATCGTTTGGATTAACATCGCCCAGGGGGAATTCAACACCATCAACCAGCACCAAAGGGTTGTTGTTATTCAATGTACCTGCCCCACGGATGCGAATGGTTGCGGCATCAGCCCCAGGACGGCCTTTGGTTTGATTGGTAAAAACACCAGGTACATTTTGAAGTGCCTGGGTAGCATTGGTAATGGGTCTGTTGGCCAATGTTTTGGCATCTACAGTGGCTAACGATCCGGTCAGGTTAATTTTCTTCTGTGTGCCGTAACCTACAACCACCACATCATCCAGCGGATTATAGTCTTCTACAAGTTCTACCGTAATCTGACTTTGGGTAACCACCACCTCGGTTTGTTTATACCCAACAAAATTAACCAGTAAAGTAAAGGGGAACTTTTGTCCGGTAATTAAACGAAACTTCCCTTCCCTATCGGTTGAGGAACCGTTGGTTGTACCCTGAATTTTAACTGATGCACCGATTAAGGTTTCTTTGGTTTTTGCATCAATTACAGTTCCCGATAAGGTGGCATTAATGGTAGGTTCTGATGGGTTTTGTGCCTGCGAAAACAGTGGAGAGCATAAAAACAGCACAGGTAATAAAATACGGCAGGTTTGCCGTATGCCCAACCGAAAATTGGACATCATACTTCGTAAAGCCAGATCCCCTTGTACGGGATTGACTTTCTCAAAATTTTGCATAACTTTGAAATAGGTGATTTGATTGATTTGAAACAGGTGCAACGCCAATTGAATTCCTGTTTCGTTAATTTTGCCTGGGGAAAATACACTTGTATTTTCCTTTTTTGTTACTACACGAGTAGAAACAAACCATTATTTTTAAATCAACAGCAACAATACATTCTATTTACAGCGATAAATAAAGGGCCGGGTATGAGAACGGATTTCGTAAACTCTTGTTTCATAATGATTATATTTTTGGCAAATATAATTTTTTTCAAATAGACTACAAATTTACTAGACTTTTTATTTTTCCCACGCCAAACTGAGGCAGATACCCATTTGTAAACGCCGAAATACAGCTATGTAACATTATTAAGAATATTTTTTTTCTTTAGCCTGAGATTTTATAATTTAGCCGATGTAAAATTGGTGCGGCTGATAAAATAGCGTCAGTAAGCAAAACTTTACGCGTTAGGCGCGCAAGCAATTAATGTGGTGAGGTCTGGAATACCTGTCTTCTAGAAGAGATGAAATCAAACTGATGAACATTTCTTTGGCAGACGCACCAATTTTCATTCAACTTAGTTTTGGCGGCTAAACTGCAGTACCGATATGCCTTTGTGGCGTCTAAAACTGGTGCTAAAATTAGTGGTTTGCTCAAAACCCAATAGCTCAGCTATTTCATCAACAGTATAATCACTATGCAGCAGCAATTCTTCTGCTTCGCGCATAATCCGATCTTTGATCAGTACAGTCAGGCTTTTCCCAAGTACACGGTCTAAAAATTTATTTAATTTACCAGTACTCATCCCCATGCCTTCTGCATAAAACTGAATGGATCTTTCTTGTTTGTAAAATTGTTCTAAAATGGCCCTAAACCGCAACACCTGCTGCAAATCATCTAAGGTTAAGGCCGCAAGATAGCCATCTAAACCAGCCGTAAATCCAAGAAATAAGGATAAGTATTGTGCTAAAAAGGGCATATCCTTTTTAATATTGATTTCTCTTTTTAGCTGATCGAGTAAACTATACGTTTTAGTTGATTCTTGCAAATCGAGATCCCTGAAAGACAGATTTAAAAAGAGGTTCTTAGCCTGTGGATCTAAGTGCTGAAGTAAAAATTCGGCATACAATAAGCTACTGAAACTTAACCAGTAACCTGAAGTAATTTCTCCATCGATCCTGACCAGGCCTTCCTCAGGGATAAAAAAAATCCTGCCTTTTAACAGGGGGTAATCGCCAGAATTCATGCACAAAAAGCCATTCCCTTCGCGTACAATCAACATACGCATAGGGTATATTGCCTGCAACGCACGTTCTCTTTTAAAAAACCCGTTAATTGGCTCTAATTGTATCATAAAAACTTAAGGATAAACAACAGTAAGACCAAATTTATCAGATTTGGTTACAAGTTGCTAAATTAATTTATTATAATATTAAATGCTATCTGTAATACAGACGAAGAATCAAAGCATTAAACAATCATTAATCTTTCGGCTCAAGAATTAGCACATTTACTGCAATTGATAATGTTTGATGCAGTTCAAAAGAAACTTTTAACCCCCTTCTTGGATTAAATCCATTTATCGGGCCGCTTTGATAAAACAGAACTTCTTCTCCAATATCGCTCCTGATTTTCCCAAAGCCTTCAGTCTCATTATAATAATCTATTGTTCCCATTTCTTTTGCCTCCATTTTCGACGATTTGCGTTAACTATTGTATAGCTAACCCAAAAAACTGTGCCAAATAATAACAGAAGCCTATATAATATAAAAACAACTTTACAATAAATGTATTGTCTATGCAGATAACACCATCACCTGAACAGCCTCAATGCCACTTGGTGTAAATTCGATGTCAAACTGAACAATATTATTGGATTTTATCGGATCAATTACACCATGGGCAAAAACACTCACTTCTCTCCCTCCGTTTGATGGTGTGATACTGCCAACGCCTTCTTCCTGATTATAAAATTTTACGGTACCTAATCTCATAGAACTACTGAATCAGTTTTACATTAACCGCATTGGGTCCTTTTTTCCCCTGGGTGATTTCGAATTCTACCCGATCATTCTGACTTATTTTATCAGTTAAACCTGTAACATGAACGAAAACTTCTTCTCCGTTTTCTGTGATGATGAAACCAAATCCTTTAGATTCATTATAAAATTTTACTGTTCCTTGCATTTAATTTAGATTTTAATACAACAAACATACAAAAACTCAAAAAGGTTTTGGGAATTAAATCGATTTCTATACTAAATCTATAGATTAAGCAATAATTTGTGCTGATTTTGGAATTTAGACAAGCAAAGCGCATTTAAACAAAAAAGTCGCAGACTGAATCCACAACTTCCCTATTTTGATACCATACACTAAGCATTGATCAACTGGATTAAAATAAAAGAAAGGATATAATGAAGAAATTACCGGTATAGAAATCCCGATAGGCATACAACAAGGCATAGCAAGCGGTTAGCTTACATTGTTGCATAGTCAATCAATCCTAGTTATATAGGACTGTGTAATACCAGAAAGTGAAATCTTTTTTATTTGGATACCGAATTTTGCCGAATCATCAAAATAAACCATTCAAGGAGGAAAGTCCCTCCTGAAAAAAGTATTTGAAAATTGAACTAACCCTTTTTTCCACTAAAAATCACAACGAAAACACTAAAACCACCTAAAAGGAAAACTATTCCAAGAATCAAATTTACTTTATCGCCCATTCCGTAATTTACAGATTAAAATGACAATGACAATAGGCTGACACAAAATAATTCTAAAAAACAACTTAAAGTTGTACGATTATTAAATTAGCTTACATTTTTACGCAGTTGTTATAAGCTGATAACGAGCCAAAGGGAATGTTGAGCAGGAGATGATATGAGATTTAAAATCGAAAGCTGTGTATTAAATTAAGGTTTTGGGTCTGATCTTTAATTTAGCCACGCCCATGATGTTTTTAGCCACTACTCCTCTTTTGGTAATAGCGGTATCAAACTCCACTGTACTCCCAACATACAAACCTTTTGCTTTGCAATCTACTATATCAAAATAGATGCTTTCTAAAACTAAATATTGAGAGATCAAACCGAAACCTCTTTCTTTATTATAAGCTGTTATTACTCCAGTCATAGCATTATTTTTAGCGATTTTACCTATATAAAACTAACATTATCAACGCAATACCAATTCAACAGTAGAGATCCTGAAAGAAAAAATAGATAACCTTAATAAATTTGTTGATGACTGGATTTTGATTAAAAACGTTTTATAACATCCTTTTTTGATTTTCAGCATGAGCGAAGCCTTCCTTAATAAAATTAAACAGGCCCACATTACTTCCTGCTGTTTAAGTTACATAATCTTTACTTATTGTGAAAAAATTAACCCGATATCTTTAACGCAGTGATGTGCTTTATTTAATCATTGCTTCATGCTATAATTCAATCATTCATTAAATAATAACTAATTCTATTTTGACATTATTCGCATAAATTTTGATACAATACCACAGGCTATAAAACTATATCCTATATTTATTAAAAATCTCTGAACCAAATAAATGAAAACAACTTTTACCCTACTGTTATCTGCCCTTGCATTTGTATTTATATCGGCAACCACATTAAACAAAAACATTTACGAGAGCAAGGCTTTCGAATTTTTCACCAAATCTAAAATAGACACACCAGATCAAGATCGTTTTGTAAAAGTTACCCTCGCGCAGGGAGAATTTACAGAACCTACCGAAATGACCATCCTCCCTAACCTGGATATTTTGGTGGCACAGCGCAGAGGAGAAGTGTTGATTTATAAAAACCAGACTAAAAAAATTAAGGAGGCGGGTAAACTCGATGTTTATTTTAAAACCTCTGTACCCGACGTGAATGCTGAAGAAGGTTTACTGGGTATGGCTGCAGATCCGAAATTTGCAGTTAATCAATACATCTATCTTTTCTATAGTCCGTTTGATAAATCGGTAAATCGATTATCCAGATTTAAATTGATAAACGATCAGATTGTAAAAGAATCAGAAAAAATCATTTTAGAATTTTATTCTCAACGCGAAATCTGCTGCCATACCGGAGGATCTATTGCTTTTGGATCGGATAATTTACTTTATGTTTCAACAGGTGATAACTCTACTCCTTTTGATGTACCCAAACAACAATATGTGAACAAAGGTTATGCCCCGCTCGACAATAGAAAAGGTTTAGAACAATATGATGCCAGAAGATCGGCCGGAAATACCAACGATTTAAGAGGCAAAATTTTAAGGATCAAAGTAAATGAAGACGGCACTTACAGCATACCTGATGGCAACCTTTTTTCTAAAAACGATCCAAAAGCCAGACCAGAAATTTATGTAATGGGCAATAGAAACCCTTACCGCATTTCGGTAGATCAAAAAAACAACTTTTTGTACTGGGGAGAAGTTGGTCCCGATGCCAGTAATGATGACGCTTTAAGAGGCCCAAGGGGTTATGATGAAGTTAACCAGGCTCGTAAAGCAGGTAATTTTGGCTGGCCATTATTCGTCGGTAATAACTATGCGTATAAAGCTTACGATTATACCAATGGCGCCAACGGGAATGCATTTGATCCTGAATCGCCTATCAATAACTCCCCAAACAATACGGGTTTGGAAAAACTTCCGGCGGCACAACCGGCATTTATCTGGTATCCTTATGGTGCATCGAAAGAGTTTCCACAGGTGGGTGCAGGTGGCCGTACAGCAATGGCTGGTCCGGTATATTATGCTACAGCAAACTCACCCTACCCGGCTTATTATAACGGCAAGCTGATTATTTATGAATGGGTACGTGGATGGGTTAAAGCGGTAACCATGAATGCACAGGGCGATTACCTGAGCATGGAGCCCTTTATGGCTAAAGTTTCTTTAGCAGCACCTATTGATATGGAATTGGGACCTGATGGAAAAATATATGTCCTTGAATATGGTAAAGGCTGGTTCACCAAAAATCCTGATGCTGCCATTACCCGAATCGATTACCTGAAAGGTAACCGTCCGCCAACAGTTGAAGACCTAAATATTGCAAAAACAAGTGGCCTGCTTCCCTATAAGATGACAGCAACAGTTACCGCTAAAGATCCTGACGGAGATGCTTTAACTTATATCTGGAACCTGGGCAAAGGAGTAACCAAAACAACCACTATACCAACCATACAGCATACCTATACCAAAGCAGGCGAATATCCGTTAAGTGTTACGGTGATGGATAAAAGTAAAGCTTCAGCAAAAAGCCAGGTAATTCCGGTTTTTGCAGGCAACGAACACCCTAATGTGAATATAGATTTAGCCGGTAATAAAAGTTTTTATTTCCCGAATAAACCCGTTGATTACAAGGTTTTAGTGAGCGATAAGGGCGCAAAAGTAAATAATAGCCGCATTTATATTTCCAATACCTATACCGAAGGAAGCGATTTAGCTGGAGCACAATTGGGCCATCAGCAGGCAGCACAAACCCTTGTGGGTAAAACCATAATGTTAAAATCTGATTGCAGCACCTGCCACAAAGAAGCTGCTGTTTCCATCGGACCTGCGTTTAACAAAATTGCCGCAAAATATAAAAACGACAGCAAAGCGGTTGATTACCTGGCTTCGAAAGTGATTGCGGGCAGCCATGGTGTATGGGGAGAAGTACCCATGCCGGCACATACCACGATGAAAGAAGCTGAAGTGAAAAAAATTACAGAGTGGATTATGACTTTGGGTAACAAGGAAGCCGTTAAGGCATCACTCCCAACTTCTGGCAAAATTGTTCCGCCAGCAGCTACCGATAAAAAGAAATCGGTACTTACCTTAAAAGCAACTTATACCGATGCAGGTGCTGCAGGTTTAAAACCTTTAACCACGACCAATCTCATTAACCTTAAAAGCAGCGTAATTGATGCGGACGACATTAAAGATTTTGGAGGCTTTCAGCGAAAAGATGTTTTTGGTGGAGAAAAACTGGTATTAACGAAGGATAATGGCTGGTTAGCCCTCAAAAATATCGACTTAACCGGTATTTCTGGCTTTGGTTTCTCATTCTTAAACCTTGATCCGGGTGCTGATGGAGAGATCGAAATCAGATTGGATGACAGCAAAGGCATTATGATCGGAAAATCTACTTTTAGAAAAAGTATACCAATCAACATGCTTTCGGATGGAAAATTTCATTCCATTTATTTTGTGTTCAAAGAGTTAAAAACAAGTGATAAAAAAAACAGGCCAATTATTCAATCGATAACGGTAGAGCCTAAATAATATAAATCATTATGGAGTTGTTGTCAGTCTGAGCTTGTCGAAGACCTTTTGATAACGAAAACAAAAAAACATTTGTCCTTCTACAGGCACAGGATGACAATGTTTTGTTTTCTCCTTAATTTAACAACATTGGCTGGGAATCTTAAGATAAAAAAAACACTAAAGCATTAAGGTTCCCAATCCAGTTGGGAATGATGATATCGCAAATTATGAAGCCCGAAACTTATCGACTATAGGTTTCGGGTTTTTTATTGTAAAAAAACTTCGTTTAATACACTTCATTAAACCAGCAATAATATCTTTGCAGCAAATCAAGATGATTTCCATGCAAAACATTAAAAACATTATTTTCGATTACGGAAACGTAATATTTGATATCGATTTCAGAATTGCTCAGGCATCTTTTCAAAAATTGGGCATCACCGATATTGAGAATTTCTTTGCCCATAAAGCACACAATCAATTATTTGATGATTTTGAAACCGGGGCAATTTCTCCTGCCGAATTTAGGGCTGGAATTAGAAGGGCGGCAGGAAAACCTGAATTAACCGATCAGCAGATTGATGAGGCATGGAACAGTTTATTAATTGGCACCATTCAGGAAAACCACGATTTACTGCTTGAAGTAAAAGAAAAATACCGTACTTTTTTGTTAAGCAACAACAACGAAATCCACTACGACTGGATCATTGATTACCTGAAAGCAACTTTCCAGATCAATAATTACGATGCTTATTTTGAGAAAGCTTATTTCTCTCAGCACATGAAACTGCGCAAGCCCAATACCAATATTTTTGAGCAGGTATTAAAAGAAAACAATCTAAACCCGGCCGAAACCTTATTTATCGACGATAGTCCGCAACATATTGAAGGTGCTAAAAAAGTGGGTTTAAATACCCTATTGATGACCGAAAAACCTGCTCAACTGGGGGCCTTTTTAAAAGCAAATGGAATTTTGTAAATTAGTATATGTCAGAAAAAAAGTTTAAGTCGCTAAAAGAGTTCTACCCTTTTTACTTGTCAGAACATACCAATACCACCTCGCGTATTTTACATTTTATCGGGACCGGATTGGTTTGTCTTGCCTTTTTTACTGGTTTTCTTTTTCACAACTGGCATTTCTTTCTCGCCATACCTGTATTGGGATATGGTTTTGCCTGGGTTGGACATTTCTTTTTCGAGAAAAATAAACCCGCTACTTTTCAATATCCCGGTTACAGCTTAGTGAGCGATTTTATTTTATTCTACGACCTCTTAACTGGCAAACAATCTTTTGTGGTGAAGAAATAGTTAGTAGTTTTCAATTGACAATTTTCAGTTCGCAGCATCTATTGACTACCCTGGCCTGGAGCGAAAGAGGACTTGGGAAGTTTAAGCCATAGATTTCAAAATCTACTACCGCTCAACCTAAACTCGATTGAAGCGGCATCCTTTTTGGCTGTCACCCTGAGCGTAGTTGAAGGGCAGCCAAAAAGATATAGCGCAAAGCGAGACTGTACGTCCCGAAGAACTACTGCATGCTCATTTTCAAAAAAATAATGGATTAATAAGATGCTGAACTAAATTACCTTCGGTGAGCTCGCTTAAGGCTCGGTTTACTTCGTAGCTTTCCACTTCGTTACAGGTCAGCATGACGATACGAAAATAAAAAACAGCTGGCAATTTCCAGTCAGCAGTTTCTATTACCGCCCAAAACTGAAAATTTCCAACTGTTAACCGAAAACCGAACTACAGTTTCCTTCTTTTTAATTCTCTTTCAATCAAACCTAATTCACGGCCTGTTTGTCCGGCAACAGATGTATTTTCTTGTGCCCTTCTGAACAAATAAGGCATTACCGCTTTAATCGGTCCATAAGGAACATATTTGGCTACATTATAATTCGAATCGGCAAGGTTAAAGCTTAAGTTATCGCTCATCCCCAACAACTGGGCAAAATAAACATGCGGGTGATTGTGTGTAATATTCTTTTCCTCTAAAAGATATGTCAATAAACGGCTGCTATCTTCATTGTGCGTTCCGGCCACAATGGCAATTTCTTCAATATGATCTACACAATAACGCAAAGACTCATTGTAGTCACGGTCTGAAGCTGCTTTATCTGGCTGAATTGGCGAAGGATAACCCATTTCTGCTGCGCGTTTACGTTCTTTTTCCATGTAGGCCCCACGAACCATTTTCACACCGAGAATAAAACCATCTGCTTTAGCAATTAAATGATCAGCTTTCATATCGGCCAGCTTATCATGACGGTACATTTGATAGGTATTGTAAACAATAATGCGTTCACGGTTAAATTTACGCATCATATCCAGGGCCAATTCATCAATTGTATCCTGAATCCAGGTTTCTTCCGCATCGATCATAATGGGAACCCCTTTATCGAAAGCGGTCTGGCAAATCTTCTCGCAACGTTGTTTCACCTTTTCGTACTCAGCTTTTTCGCTGGCATTTAGCGTTTCTTTAGCGTCCAATTTCTGCAACAAGGCAAAACGACCAATTCCGGTGATTTTGAAAACGGTAATCGGGATTTTGACATCGCCATCAGCGCGCATAATGGTGCGGATAATTTCGGCACAGGTTTCATCAAAAACCTGCTCTTCTTCTTCTCCTTCTACCGAATAATCTAAAATGGTACCTACACCACCTTTATGTAATTGTTCAATGGCTTTATCACATTCGGCAATGGTTTCGCCACCACAAAATTGCTGAAAGATAGTTGCTTTTATTGCGCCCTGAATGGGTAAACCGATATTTAAAAAGAAATTGGTAATGGCAGGACCAACTTTGGTAAGAAAATTACTGCCAATCATTTTAAAAAGCCAGTAAGCTTTTTTTAGTTCGCCGTTTGTTTTTTGTCGGAAAGCGACTTCCGTATTATCGAAATTTGGTTGCTTGTTGGGGGATAAATCCATTTTTTATCTATAATTAAGTCAGATTGGTGCAAAATTATAAAAAGCATTGATTGTTAAAACTAAAAACCTCTAAATAATCGTATTTTTGCAGAAAATGATACAATTCAAATTAGAAGGCGAATTTATTCCACTCATCCAGCTGTTAAAAGCAAGCGGATTGGTTGGCAGTGGCGGCGATGCCCAAACCGTTGTTGAAGATGGTTTAGTAAAAACAAACGGCGAGGTCGAATTCCGCAAACGTTATAAGGTTAGGGTTGGCGATATTATTACTTTTGGCGAAAACAAAATAGAAGTTATTTAATGAAACCACTAACCAGCGCAGGTCACACCCTATATTTCGAAAGTAGTTTAGCCGCACTAAAAACACTTTTAGAAAGCAACAAATACAGTAAAGTTTTTGTACTTGCTGATGAGCATACCAGCGAAATCTGCTTACCGCTTTTTCAGTCGCTTTTAGATGATTTTTCTGAATTTGACCTGATCGAAACTTCGGCAGGTGAAGAAAACAAGAATATTGATTTTTGTATCGGCATCTGGAAAACGCTTTTAGATTTTGAGGCCGACCGCAAAAGTTTAATGATTAATTTAGGTGGCGGTGTAATTACCGATATGGGCGGATTTATTGCCTCTACCTACAAACGAGGTATCGATTTTATCAATGTACCTACTACCCTTTTATCGCAGGTTGATGCTTCGGTAGGTGGTAAAACAGGAATTGACATCGACAATGTAAAAAACATGGTGGGTACCTTTACCTTGCCACAAATGGTTTTTATCGAAACCGCATTCTTAAAAACATTGCCACAACGCGAGCTTTTATCGGGCTTTGCCGAAATGATTAAACATGGCTTGATTTATGATAAGCCCTATTACGAAAAGTTAAAAGAAAGCAACTACTTAACCCCTTCTGCTGAAGACATTTATCGATCTGTAGAAATTAAAAACGAAGTGGTTACCATCGATCCGCATGAGAAAAACCTGCGTAAGATTTTAAACTTCGGCCATACCATTGGGCATGCCGTTGAAGGTTATTCTTTGGCTAATGACGAAAATCCGCTAACGCATGGTGAAGCCATTGCTATCGGTTTTGTTTGTGAAGCTGCATTATCGATTAAAAACAGTACGTTAACACAAGCGGAACTGAAAGATATTAGTGAATATATTTTATCCTTATATCCTAAATACCACATCAAAAAAGAAAGCTTTGATACGCTTTTAGAATTGATGCAGAGTGATAAAAAGAATGAAGATGGAAACATTCTCTTTTCGCTTTTAGAAACAACAGGCAAATGCACGTTTAACTGCCGTGTAAGCACTGCCGATATTTTGAGCAGTTTAGATTATTATAACAGTTTATAAAATGAAATTTACAGGAAGTGATATTTCTGTTGTTGGCCTGTTTGGTTTTGTAATCGTTTTAACCCTGGTTGAAATGTATTTCAGCTATGTGCACGACAGAAAATTATATACTAAACGCGATACCTGGACCAATATCTACCTGATGACGGCCGCTATTGTGATTAATTTAGCCACAAAAACAGGCACTTTTTTTCTATTGCAGTTCTGTTATCAATTCCGTTTGTTCCAAATTCCTAATATTTGGCTTTACTGGTTCGTTTTGATTTTAGCGCAAGACTTCCTGTATTGGTTTTTGCATACGGTTGGTCATTATGTACGCTTTTTCTGGGCCATGCATGTTACACACCACTCGTCTGAACATTTTAATTTAACCACTGGTTTCCGTTCAACTGTTTTCGAGCCATTGTACCGTGTTTTCTTTTATTTGCCACTGGCATTTATGGGTTTCACCGCGGTTGACATTCTTTTTGCTTACCTGGTGACCCAAATTTATGGTAATCTGGTGCATACGCAGTACAACATTAAACTTCCGAAATGGTACGGATATATTTTCGTTACCCCATCACATCACCGGGTGCACCACGCCAGCAATGTACGTTACCTTGACAAAAACATGGGCATGGTTTTAATCCTTTGGGATAGATGGTTCGGCACTTTCCAGGAGGAGTTACCTGAAGATGTGGTGAAGTACGGCTTAACAACCCAGCCTGAAGATACAGGTGCCGTTAACATTATTTTCCATGAGTTTGTTGCATTAAGTGCCGATGTTAAAAAAGCACCAACTTTTATAGATAAAGTGAAATACATTTTCAATCCGCCGGGTTGGAGCCATGATGGAAGCACCAAAATTGCTAAAATTATGCAGCGGGAATTACGTGAAGAGGAAGAGAAAAGGTATGAAGCGTTACAACAGAATAAAGTAAAAGGGCTCAACGACCGCGGAGAGTTAAGTTCTACCGGATAAAAAATAATCTAAAGGTCTGTGGCTCCACAGGCCTTTTTTGTTAACATCTTTTCTATGTTTTTTTTGCCACGGATGCACGGAAAAACACGGATGACGTTTTAGCACGATAAGGTGCTGTGATTATGAGGGGTAATTTATTTTAAACAAATAAATATAAATGACGTTTAAATATCAGCAAGTATATAATTCCCCTCTTTTAGAGGGGTGTCCGCAGGACGGGGTGTTCTATTTGCCCTAGCCAGACGGGCCTCTCTTTTTCTAATCACTTGCAGATGCTGAACGGCAAAGCATTCGATCTGTAATTAATAGATCTCACTTATGCATAACTTTAATTCGATATTTAGCATATTGCAGTAAATTATCGTCATGAAAAAACTAATGCTCTCGCTCCTCTCCATTTTCTTCCTCACACTCAGTGTTAAATCGCAGCAAATTAATAACATCAGGTATTTTGATATAGATAGTAAGGAAATCAGTAAATCAATCTTCGAAGAAAAACGGGCAAACCATGCTGTGCTGGATATTTCTGGTGATTCATTAAACCATCGTAAATTAATTAAAAGAGAAGAGCAGGGAAAAATCGGCAACCGTAAAGAACTCATTGCCCTGCTCCAAAATGCTTCGCATAAAAAGATCGACACTTTACAACAGATCGTCATCATCTATTATCCCGGACCGGATCCCTGCAATGCTAATGGCAATACCAGCTTCATCACATCAGCCTACAAGGAGATTGAAAAAGGCGTTAGAGACATCGCAAATGCCAAAACACTTTATATTTATAAAGACATTGCAGGCCTTGAGAAATATAAAAATGCCATTCCATGGATAAAAGATCCGGAACAAATTGTAGAAAAGACATTTTTTAAACACCCCTATCCTTGTAGCAGCTTTACCGTTATTTCGAAAGACGGCAGCTATTTCAGTTATTTTGGAGAATTTTATAGCGGTTTTGTGCTGGAAATCTCAAAAAAAATGCGGTAAATAATCTCGGTCTTTACATGATTGATAAATTCGATACCTTAAGCACAAAGCATCTTTAACCATATAAAAATCCGTTTTTCAACCGTTTTAATCAACAAAAAGACCTATTAAGAAACCAGTTCATTTTAAACAAAATTAAATTTTATTAAAAATATTTTCAATTTCCTATTGACAAATAAAATTTTGTTACTACATTTGGCTCAACAAAAAAAAGAGATGCAAATTACAAACACATATTACTTTGGTTACTTTTACTATTTTAGTAAGAGCCGGGGCTAATATGCAAAAAGATATATAACAATATTAAAATGTATAAGAAAGTCCCGGCAAACAGCCGGGACTTTTTTGTTTTAACGCAAAAATGGAAACGACAAAACGAGTAGCAATTCAGGGTATTAAAGCATCTTTCCACGAAGAAGCTGCATACAAATTCTTTGGTAAAGACATTGAAACTGTTGAGTGTAATTCTTTTAAAGAAACCTGCGACAAGCTAGAGAAAAACGATGCCGATTTCGTAGTAATGGCTATCGAAAACTCTATCGCTGGCAGTTTATTGCCAAACTATACACTGATCCGTGATTTTGGTTTTTCGGTTGTAGGCGAAGTTTACTTACCTATTCAGTTGCACTTAATGGCGCTACCAGGCGTAAAATTTGAGGATATTAAAGTAGTTACTTCTCATCCCATCGCCATCCGCCAGTGTATCGATTTCTTTTACGATTATCCACACATTAAAATTGTAGAAAGCAACGATACCGCTGCCTGCGCTAAACGGATCCAGGAAGAGCAATTAACCGATACCATGGCCATTGCAAACAGTTTAGCTGCAGAACTTTACAGCCTGAACATTTTAGAACGCCGCGTAGAATCGAATAAAAAAAATTACACCCGTTTTTTAATCCTTAAAAAAGATAAAACAGACGAAGGAAAGAAAATAAACAAAGCATCAATCTGTTTTCAAGTTGGACACAAAGCCGGCTCGCTGGCCACAGTGTTAAATATCTTTGCAGAACAGGATGTAAGCTTAACAAAAATACAATCTATGCCGGTTTTAGGTAAGAGAAATGAGTATTACTTTTACGTCGATTTAGAATGGCCAAGTACTGAAAAATACGATAAAGCCATTAGAAAAGCATTAAAATATACATCGAACTTCAACATTTTAGGAGAATATCAGAAGAACGATAAAGTATAAAAAGTCGGGAGTCCGAAGTCAGGAGTCCGCAGACAAAGTGAGCATTCAAACTTGTAATAATAAAATAATTAAAATATAACTCCGGACTTCCGACTAGGAACTCCGGACTTTAAACAACCCCATCATCATGAAACTTAATTTAAACATCCAATCCTTAAACACCTGGTTAAACGTAAACAACGAACCATTAATCATTTCTGGTCCTTGTAGCGCAGAAACTGAAGAACAATTATTAACTACAGCGCATTTATTGGCTGCTACCGGTAAAGTATCGGTATTGAGAGCTGGTATCTGGAAACCACGTACCCGTCCGGGAGAATTTGAAGGTATCGGAAGTATCGGTTTAGAGTGGTTAAAACGTGCTAAAGCAGAAACTGGTTTACCAACAGCTGTTGAGGTTGCGAATGCAAAACACGTTGAAGAGGCTTTGGCAGCGGGTGTTGATATCCTTTGGATTGGTGCACGTTCTACTGTAAATCCTTTCACTGTTCAGGAGATTGCTGATGCTTTAAAAGGCCATGATGTTCCGGTATTGATCAAAAATCCGGTTAACCCTGATCTACAATTATGGATTGGTGCAATTGAGCGTATTAATGGTGCAGGAATTACTAAAATTGGTGCTATTCACCGTGGTTTCTCTTCATTCGAGAAAAGTTCTTTCCGTAACGAACCAATGTGGGAACTTGCTATCCAGTTAAAAACACTTTGCCCTGAATTACCAATCATCAATGATCCAAGTCACATTTGCGGTAACCGTGAGTTAATCCCTTACATTTCTCAAAAAGCATTAGATTTAGATATGCAAGGTTTAATGATCGAATCTCACGTAGATCCTTCAGTTGCCTGGACAGATGCTAAACAACAAGTTACTCCAGCAGCTTTAGCTGAATTGGTTGATCGTTTAACTGTTCGTGAACCAGAAGCACCAAACGAAGCTTTCGCTGATAAATTAGCTGATTTACGTAAATCAATTGATAAAATTGATGATGTATTATTGCAAAAACTAGGCGAACGTATGGCTATTGTAGAGAAAATTGGTGAATTTAAACGCGATAACCAGGTAACTATTTTACAGGTTAACCGTTGGGATGCCATCATTAAAAAAGGTCATGCTTTTGCAAAAGCTTTAAAATTAGACTTAAACTTTACCGAGAAATTCTTAGAATTGGTGCACGGTGAATCGATCCGTAAGCAAACTGAAATTATGAATGCCGGCAAAGCTGAACAAGGCATTGCTGCTGAGCAACATACTGAAGTTAAAGCATAATAAAGCTGGAAGGTTTAGCAGTTTAGGGTAAAACCAAATGCTTAACCCAAACTTGAAAACTGAAAGACGAGAGCTTAAAGCCGAGTTTAACAGTGGTGTCATGCTGAGCCTGTCGAAGGATTTATGATAATTTTCGGCAAACTCAATATGATATAAAAAACAAATATAATGTGGTGTCAGATGTTTCATCTGACACTTACATTTAAGAATAAAAACAGAATAAAATGTCGAAAAACGCCTTAGTTTCTTTTAAAGGAACCAAGAATATTAATACGGAAATCCAATTAACGGGCTCGAAAAGCGAATGCAACAGGGCTTTAATTATTAGCGCTTTAAGCAAGAAACTGGTTAAAGTTGAAAACCTTTCCAATGCTGCCGATACGGTAACCTTAAATGGCATTCTGAATAATCTTGAAGAAGAGTTAGAAGTAGAAATCCAGGAATCAAAAACAGTTGATGTTGGCCCTGCCGGAACCGCTATGCGTTTCTTATCGGCTTATCTTTCAGCTAAAAATGGCAATTTCTTACTTACCGGTACCGAGCGGATGAAACAACGTCCTATTGGTATTTTGGCAGAAGCCTTAAAAACAATCGGGGCTGATATTTCTTATGCAGAAGCCGAAGGTTTCCCCCCATTGAATATTGTTGGGCCCTTAAATCAAAAAACTGCTGAAGTTAAAATTAAAGGCGATATCAGCAGTCAATATATTTCGGCTTTGCTGATGATTGCCCCTATCCTACCTCAGGGTTTAACTTTAGAAATTGAAGGCGAGCTCACTTCTAAACCATATGTAGATATGACTTTAGATATGTTGGCTGAAGTTGGCATTGCACATTCCTGGAATGGAAATTCAATCTCCATTAAACCACAGGCTTTTAAACCCGGCACCTTGGTTGTAGAACCCGACTGGAGTGCAGCATCGTATTGGTACAGCATTGCAGCTTTAGCTGATGAAGCAGAAATTAGTTTACCTGCCTTAAAAGAAAAAAGTTTGCAGGGTGATAGCCAGATCAAAAATATCATGAAGATTTTTGGCATTGCAACCAGCAAAACCGATAATGGAATTGCGATTAGCAACTTAGGCCTTTCTTTAGATACAAAAGAAGTTTTAGACTTAAAAACCTGTCCTGATTTAGCACAAACTATTGTCGTTATTGCGGCAGCTTTGGGTAAAAACATGGCCTTTACAGGTTTAGAAACCTTAAAAATTAAAGAAACAGACCGTATTGCAGCCCTTCAGAACGAATTGGCCAAAATAGGTGTGACATTAACGGAAGACAACCTGGTGTATACACTAAACACTGACAATCTTCATTTCCCGGATAAAATTACGATTGCAACCTACGAGGACCACCGTATGGCAATGGCTTTTGCACCGCTTGCACTATTGATTAACGAAGTTGAAATTGAAGAAATGCAGGTCGTAGAAAAATCTTATCCGTATTATTGGGAAGATTTGAAAAAAGCGGGATTTGATGTTAGCATCAAGTAGCGAGAAGAAAGTATAAAGAACTAAGTATCAAGAACCAACTATTAAGATTGGGTGTTAAAATCCATTCAATAATTTAATCAATCTATAATTCAATCACTAAATAATGGCAGGCAACTCATTCGGACAACTATTTCGCATCACCACTTTTGGCGAATCTCATGGCGTAGCCATTGGGGTAATTATTGATGGCTGTCCGGCGCAATTGGATATCGACATGGATTTTATCCAATCAGAACTGGATAAACGTAAACCGGGTCAATCCAAAATTACCACCCAAAGAAAAGAAAGCGATACCGTACAGATTTTATCGGGTGTGTTTGAAGGAAAAAGTACAGGTACGCCTATTGCACTTTTAATTCCGAACGAAGATCAGCGGTCAAAAGATTACGGTCATAATGTTGATGTTTATCGTCCCAGCCATGCCGATTATGTTTACGATGCGAAATATGGTATCCGCGATCACCGTGGCGGAGGTCGTTCCTCAGCCCGCGAAACAGCTGCCCGAGTAGCCGCCGGGGCAATTGCCAAGCTATTTTTAAAGCAGCAGGGCATTGAAATTTTTGCACATGTAACTTCAGTAGGTACCATAGAAGCACCTAATTTAGAAAGCAATGATTTATCGGCTTTGCTGCAAATCAGGGAAGAAAATATTGTACGTTGTGCTGATCCTGCAACGGCACACGAAATGATTGAATTTATCGATTCGGTTCGTAAAGATGGTGATACCGTTGGCGGAAAAATTGGCTGTGTAGTTAAAGGCTGCCCTGCGGGTTTAGGCGAGCCTGTTTTTGATAAATTACATGCCGATTTAGGTAAAGCCATGCTCAGCATTAATGCGGTTCATGGTTTCGAATACGGCTCAGGCTTTGCCGGAAGCGAATTAAGAGGATCGCAGCACAATGATATTCCTCAGCCAAAAGCTGCCGATTCGAAAGTTTTTAAAACCACCACCAATTATGCCGGTGGTATTTTAGGGGGCATTTCTAACGGAATGGATATTACCTTCAAGGTAGCTTTTAAGCCAGTTGCCACCATTATGCATAACCAACAAACCATTAATGCAGCTGGTGAAGCCTCAGAGATTAAAGGAAAAGGCCGACATGATCCTTGTGTGGTACCCAGAGCGGTAGTTATTGTTGAGGCCATGGCAGCACTTGTTTTAGCCGATCAGTTTTTAAGAAACAAAGCCAGCATTATTTAATTTGCATTAATGAGAATTATTACCTTCTTACTGCTATTGATCAGCATGAATAGCTTTGCACAAAGTTATGCTGAACAGATCGCAAAACATCGTGAAGCCTATAAACAGGATTTCATTAAAGACGAACGGTCTCCACTGAAGAAAAACGACCTGCAAAACCTCCACTTTTATGAGGCAGACAGTGCCTATAAAGTTTTGGCTGACGTGGAAATACTGAAGAATGAAAAAGTTTTCAAAATGCCTACATTTAATGGCTCCAGCAGCGATTACTATAAATATGCACATGTAAATTTCGTTCTGAATGACCAAAAAATTCAAATGACTTTATATCGAAGTGTTGCTTTATCAACCAACCCGGTTTATAAAGATCACCTCTTTCTCCCTTTTACTGATGA
This sequence comes from Pedobacter sp. GW460-11-11-14-TSB4, assembly GCF_059423705.1. Lineage (NCBI taxonomy): Bacteria > Pseudomonadati > Bacteroidota > Sphingobacteriia > Sphingobacteriales > Sphingobacteriaceae > Pedobacter > Pedobacter sp. GW460-11-11-14-TSB4. Next base: position 29,623 of record NZ_JBWKYI010000008.1, on the reverse strand, counting down.
GACCAACAATAAGGAAACCTATGGCGGCGGCAGGTACATCGATCTGGACGCAAAAGAAATCATAAACAACCACATCGAAATCGATTTTAATAAAGCCTATAATCCTTATTGTGCCTATAGCGACGGATACCGTTGCCCTGTTCCACCAGAAGAAAACGACTTGCCATTGGCCCTAAAAGCAGGCGAGAAATTATATACTGGTGAAAAGAAACATCAGAAATAAAAGTTAATGTTACGTTTATCTATAAAATGATACCTGGATTGTATTATAATCCACATTTTAACGTAAATTACAAACATTAAGTAATAATAAGTGTTCTCTAAATAAATTATATAACCTATCCCTAAATGACGTACAGCTGTTTAATTGTTGATGATAACGAAATTGAAAGAGATGCCATAGAAATGCACCTCAAAAAAATCCCATCATTAAATATTATTGCTGTCTGTAATAACGGTATAGAAGCTTCTCAAATTTTAACCAGTACCCCGGTAGATATCGTTTATTCTGATATTGATATGCCAGAGCTGTCTGGTATGGATTTACTAAAAAGCCTTAAAAAACAGCCGTTATTTATCTTTATCACTTCATTTAGTGAGTACGCCGCAGAAAGCTTTAACCTGGATGCCCTTGATTTTATTGTTAAGCCGGCAACATTCGAACGCATATTAAAAGCTACCAATAAAGCAATTGAGTATATTGAATTGAGAAAACAGGTTAATAAACTTCCTGTTGAAAATTTAAACAACGAAGATAAAGACGACGATTATTTCTTTTTTAGGGAAACTAAAGGCATTACCAAGCTGAAATATAATGATGTGATTTATATTGAAAGTATGGGTGATTTTTCGAAGCTGTTTACCAGTATCGATAAACATGTGATTTTGGTCAGCCTAAAAAATTTAGAAAAACAATTGCCTTCGAAAATTTTTTCAAGGGTACACAAACAGTATATCATTAACATTAACCATATTGTAACCTTAACCAATCACGAGGTTCATTTAGATCATAACTTCCTGGTTCCAATTAGCGCTTCAAACCGTCAGGAATTACTGGAGAAATCCATTGACAAGAAAATTCTGTCGAGATTTTTAAAATAAGTTATTTCTTCAAAATAATTTTAAAATAACTTCCGCCTGCCGGATTAGTATCAGCGCTGATTTTACCGTCCATTAAGCTAATAAAGGTTCTACAGAGCAATAAACCTAAACCAGTACCTTTTTCTTTATTGGTACCCAAGGTGCTCACACCCGCCCCCAAATAACCTGCTTTATTAAAATGTTCGACCTGTACGGCTGTTAAACCGATACCCGTATCTGAAATTTTAATTTCCAGCGAATTTCCATTAGAAACTGAATTTATGGTGATGGCACCACCATTTGGCGTAAACTTAATGGCATTACTAACGATATTGCGAATAACCAGCATAAACATATTCGAATCTGCTTTGCAAAATGTTTTGGCTGGCACTAAATTCTCGATAGCTAAGTGCTTATCATTGGCGTTATCCTGTAAAGAAAGGATGACCTCATTAATCAGCTCATGAACGTCTAATGCTTCTAAATACGGATTAAATCCCTGCATCTGGCTTGCCGCCCAATTGAGGAGGTTCTCCATCATGGTGGAGGTATAGGTGAGGTTATTTTTTAGTGATGCAGCATATCGGTTTAACTTCTCTTGCTCAATATTGCCACCTTCCAATAACTGCATAAAGGAAATTAACGAATTAACAGGGGTACGCATATCATGACTTACCACACTAAAAATACGATCCTTAACCTTACTTAATTGCTCTAACTCCCGTTTTTGAGTATTGATGATCTTATTCAGCCTGGTGGTTTTCCGCTGATTAAAAAATATAACAACCGCAATAACCAGAATAAGTGTAGTGGCTATGGTCAGGAATAATTTTACACGTTCATCAAATTTAATCTGCTGTACCTGTTTACTAATCTGTTTATCCTTTATTCCGGCGGCTAACTGTGCTTCGAATTTAGCATTGGCAAATTTGCTATCCTGAGCCAAGCGCTGAATATCGAGATCGGCTTTTGCTTTTTGAAAAGTTAACAGATCCAATGCTTTTTCTTTATCGCTCAACACCAATTGCTGCCTTTTTAATGCAAGTTCCTGTTGTTGTCTTTTTAACTCGCCTTCTGTCAGTTTCTGCTTCAGTAAATAATCGCGCTCTTTAATGCCAAAATCGAGCTGCATCTGCCTCCTGGTGATTTCTTTTTCCTTTTCCTGGTCGAAAATCTTATCCCTAACGGCAATATACTGCCTGTAATAGGCTAAGGATTTGTTATAGTCTTTTTGTTTTTCATATACAGCACTCAGCCCTAAACTTGATTGTTTTTCAATATCCAACAACCTGTTTTCTTCTGCAATTTTTAAGCTGTTATTGAGTAATACAATTGCATTTCCTAAATCATTTTCTTTTTGGTAAAAGTTTCCCAAAGCATATAAACTTGCCGCATAAGCCTCCTTATCTTCGCCCGATTTATTGAGCTCAACCGATTTTTGATATGATTTTAACGCCACATCCTTTTGCCCTATCGAACTGTACAAGTCGGCAAGGTCTCGTTTAACGGTTGCCACTAATCCTACATCTCCAATCGCTTCTGATACCCGTAACGATTTGTTGTAATACTCTAAGGCCAGTTTTATTTTCTGGCCAGGCACTACATTCATCTCCGTTAATTCACGATCTGAAGCCTCAAAATAATTGGTTCCAATCAGGCCATAAACAACGGCTACACCTCTTGTATTTTCGCCTTCCTTAGCAAAAACCTTGAGTGCCATGTTCATGTACACCAGTGCCTGACTCTGATTACCCAGACTCTGATAAATGGCAGAAATATTGGTATAACAACTTGCCATATCGGTTTCGTTGCCCATTTTTTCGTAGATGGCTATTGCTTTTTGGTTAACTTCTAATGATTTGACATAATCAGGAATACTGCCATATAAAGCTCCCAGATTGAGGTAAGTACCGGCTACCATATCCAAATTGCCTATTGAGGAAAACTCAGCAACTGCATTTTGATAGTTTTCTTCTGCCTTTTGATAATCAGACCTGCCATGATACATTAAGCCTCTGCGGTAGTAGGCCATGGCCGAGAATTTTTTTAGGTTTTTCTCATGCGAAAGCTGAATGGTTTTATCTACGTATTCTTCCGCTTTATCTACATTTTTCATCCTCATGTATTGGCGGTAAACTTCCGTCAATATTTTGATTTTGGTAGAGTCTGATTTTAGATTATTATAATTTAAACTTAAAAGGCTATCCAGTTTCTTCTGCGGCGCACTCACCTGGCTAAAGCCGGCTTTGCATAAAAATAAGAAAAAGAGCAACAGCATGCCTTTTTTAAAAAAACACACTTTACTAACGAACTGAGCATTTACAAGATAGCGCTTCATTTGCAGGTCAAACCAATGAATTATTTTTACTACAAAATGAGCATGAAAAATCTTGAAAATGACAGCGTTTCATATCCGGGATGAGATAAAACATACTGAAATAACAAAATAGAATTTGGTTTATAAAAGTAAGTAAAAAACTGATCAATAGGTAACTGGTTTTTTACCTTTTCATCAAAATCTTAATCATTTTAAGCTTCAACCAAATAAGAAACTGATTGTAAACCCTTTAAATTATTCAGCGGGTTAAATCTTTTAGCTTATCTACGCTATTAAAAAAATGAAGGATATTTAACAGGATTGGCATCATGCATCATCTGGTAAATGGTTTCAATAACATCATCAACCGATGGTTTACTGAAATAATCACCATCTGATCCAAACGGCGGACGATGTGCTTTAGCAGACAATGTTTTCGGCTGACCATCTAAATGGAAATAACCTTTTTGTTCTTCCAGTACCTTTTGCAGGATATATGCCGATGCACCTCCGGGAACATCTTCATCCACCACCAGTAATTTATTGGTTTTGGCAAGCGAGTTGACACAAACCTGTGTGGTATCGAAAGGCAATAGTGTTTGCGGATCTATAATTTCTACTGAAATACCCAATAAACTCAATTCTTCTGCCGCTTCCTGGACAATTCTTAATGAAGAACCATACGAGATTACCGTAATATCAGTTCCTTCTTCTAAAACCTCAGCTTTGCCTAATGGAACCGTAAATTCGCCAACATTAACCGGTAGTTTTTCTTTAAGCCGGTAACCGTTTAAACACTCAATTACTACTGCAGGTTCATCAGCCCTGAAAAGGGTGTTGTACATCCCGGCAGCCTGGGTCATATTTCTGGGTACACACAAATGCATCCCTCTTAAGGCACCTAAAATCATGCTGATTGGTGATCCCGAATGCCAGATTCCTTCCAAACGATGGCCACGGGTACGCACAATAACGGGTGCCTTCTGAATCCCTTTGGTACGGTATGAAAGTGACGCTAAATCATCGCTCAGTACATTTAGTGCAAAAATTAAATAATCCAGGTATTGTATTTCGGCAATCGGTTTTAAGCCCCTCATGGCCAAACCAATACCCTGCCCCATAATGGTCATTTCCCTGATTCCGGTATCGGTAATTCTCAGTTCACCATATTTGGCCTGCAAACCAGCAAAACCCTGATTTACATCACCAATATTCCCTAAATCTTCTCCAAAAGCTACTAAACGCGGATCGCGGGCAAAATTTTCGTTAAAGCAGGCATTAAGCACTTCCCTGCCGTCAACCATTTTCGATTGCTCATCATAAGCCGCGTTAACCACTGCAATCATATCCGGGCTTTCTTTACCGTTGGTATGCAGTTTAGAATTATAACGGTCGTAATTAAACTTAGCCTGTTGTTTGTACCATGCCAACAGCTCATTCCGTTCAGGAGAGTTAAAACTAGCCGATAAACGTATGGCTTTCCGGGCTGCAGTAAAAACTTCCCTTCGCTGTGCATCGGCCGTTGAAGCCAGGCTTGCTGCAATTTTAGCCAGCTCAGGTTGATGTTTAGCTACGCCACTAATTAAATCAATTACTTGTTTTTGTTCGGGTTTAATACTATCCAAAAACTCATTCCAGGCTTCTTTTTGTGCATTACGTACAAAAACCTTTGCTTCTTTTTCAATTTCTGCAATCTCCTCTTCGGTTGCTACCGCCGAATCGAGCATCCAGGCACGCATTTTCAGGATACAATCGTGCTCGGTTTCCCAGGATAAACGATCCTTTGACTTGTATCTTTCATGCGAGCCAGAAGTAGAATGTCCCTGGGGTTGAGTAAGTTCGGTCACGTGAATTAAAACAGGTACATGTTCATCTCTACAAACATGTATTGCTTTTTCATATACCTCACATAAAGCGGGATAATCCCAGCCTTTTACTTTATAAATTTCATATCCTGGCTGATCAGCATCACGCTGAAAACCTTTTAACACTTCAGAAATATCTTCTTTTGTAGTTTGATATTTTGCCGGAACCGAAATACCATAGGCATCATCCCAAATCGAAATGGCCATCGGTATCTGTAAGACGCCTGCTGCATTAATGGCTTCAAAAAATACCCCTTCCGAAGTTGAGGCATTGCCAATGGTACCAAAAGCAACTTCATTTCCGTTTACCGAAAAGTTTTTCAGGTAATCGAGTTCTTTATTTTGTCTGAATAATTTAGAAGCATAAGCCAAACCAACCAAACGGGCCATCTGGCCACCTGTTGGAGAAATATCTGATGAGCAGTTTTTAATCTGCGTTAAATCGTTCCAGCTGCCATCTTCATTAACTGATTTTGTTGCAAAATGGCAGTTCATTTGCCTCCCGCCAGAAAAGGGATCTGCTCCTTCGGTTGGATTGGCGTAAAGCTGTGCAAAAAATTCTTTAATGGTAGAAATGCCTGTAGCAAAGGCAAAAGTTTGATCGCGGTAATAACCCGAACGCCAGTCGCCGTTTTTAAAAGCTTTCGCCATAGCCACCTGGGGCACTTCTTTCCCATCGCCGAAAATACCAAATTTAGCCTTCCCTGTTAATACTTCTCTACGGCCTAAAACGCTGGCCTGCCTACTTTCAAAGGCTATTTTGTAGTCGTTTATCACGATCGATTTAAAATCGTTAAAACTGAGTTCGGAAGCATCAATAGTGTTGGTCATCAATTTTTCATTCGGCATAGTAATCAAAGATTGGTTGCGGCAAATATATACAAAATTAAAAGTTTGCCTTTATCCTCCATTGTAAAATTATATATGGATTTGTAAAATATATTTGGAATAGTTTTTGTTTTAATATGAAAACATTAAATTTGTTTTAGAATTTAAAAAATAAATTACAACCACATAACATGAAAAAGATCTTAGTATTATTCGCTTTTGTTTTAGGTTTAGGTATTGCTGTAAATGCACAAACTAAACCTGCAGAGTTTAAATTTGAATCGGAGACGCACGATTTCGGTAAAATTGTTTTGAACAAACCAGTAACATACGATTTTAAATACACCAACGTTGGCGAAGAACCTTTAATTATTACCAAAGCTGAAGCAAGCTGTGGATGTACAGTACCTAAATACACTTCTACTCCATTGAAAAAAGGTGAAACTGGTGTTATTTCGGTAACGTTTAACGCTGCTGCTGGTCCATCTAGTTTTTCGAAAACCGTAACCATTACTTCAAATGCTAAAACACCAATTAAAGTGCTTTACATTAAAGGTGAAACCGTTGCCGCAGCTTCAAAATAATTTTTTAAACGATAATATTTAAAAAGTCCCGATTTTCATCGGGACTTTTTTATTTTTGTGCCATGCCAAAAATTTCACAAAAAGGCGTGCAGATGCCTGCATCGCCAATCAGAAAGTTAACTCCATTTGCAGATCAAGCTAAAAAAGATGGTAAAAAAGTTTTCCATTTAAATATTGGTCAACCCGATATAGAAACACCTGAAGGAATGTTAAATGCCATCAAAAATATTGATTTTAATGTTTGGGCTTATACACCATCAGAAGGTACACTTGCGTACCGTTTAAAACTGACCGAATATTACAATAAACTGGGTTACAATATTACACCTGAAAATATTTTGGTAACAGTTGGTGGCTCTGAGGCCATCACCATTGCGATGCAAACCTGCGTAAACGAGGGCGACGAAATTATCATTCCTGAACCTTTTTATGCCAATTATAATGGTTTTGCCTGTATGAGCAATGTGGTGGTAAAACCAATCCTTTCTTATATTGAAAATGGTTTTGCCTTACCGCCAATTGCCGAATTCGAAAAATTGATTACAGAAAAAACAAAGGCGATCATTATCTGTAACCCCAATAACCCGACTGGTTATTTATATTCAAGAGCAGAATTAGAGGCATTAAAAACACTTTGTGTTAAATACGATCTGTTTTTATTCTCTGACGAAGCTTATCGTGAATTCTGTTACGATGGAAGGGAATTTATTTCTCCAATGCATTTAGATGGCTTAGATGAAAATGTGGTCATAATGGATACGGTTTCTAAACGTTACAGCGCTTGTGGTGCACGTTTAGGTTGTTTAATTACCAAAAACAAGGAAGTTATCGCATCAGGATTAAAATTTGCGCAGGCAAGATTAAGCCCGGGCATGGTTGAACAAATTGCGGGTGCAGCGGCTGTAGATACACCGGATAGTTATTTTGAAAAAGTAAATACCGAATATACTTTACGCCGCGATACTTTAGTTGGCCGGTTAAATCAAATAGAAGGTGTTTTCTGTCCTAATCCAGGTGGTGCATTTTACGTAGTCGCAAAATTCCCAATTGATGATGCGGATCAATTCTGTCAATGGATTTTAGAGGATTTTAACCACAATAACCAAACGGTAATGATGGCACCTGCAACGGGCTTCTACTCTACCCCAGGTTCTGGTAAAAACGAAGTGCGTATGGCATACGTATTAAATACCGATGATTTAAACGCAGCTATGGACTGCCTGGAAGTAGCCTTGCAGCAATACCCTGGAAGAACGGTATAGTTTGCAGTTGGCAATTTCCAGTTTTCAGTTTTAGATGCCAAATATTAGTTTACAGCTATTATTTGGCATTTTATTTGTATATTTGCATTGGTTAATCTGTTTGATGTGTTGCCAAGACCAGGCAGCTGCAAACTGATAACCGCAAATTAAACTGGGGCCGTTCTTGGATTTGACAGGGTGGCGAAGGTTATGTTAGCATGCAGTGCGTTGTACGGAGAGCACTTAAAGTGAACGTTCACATTTTAGTTGGCGAAAATACTTACGCCTTAGCTGCTTAGTTTAGAACTAACTAGCTTTTGTCCCTCTAACTGCTGCATTGTTGGGTTAGAATCCGGGGCATCGAAACAACAAAGCTGGCTTTAAGGAGATACGACTTAAAGTGAGACAAAGTATCTAAGGATTTAAATAAGGTCGGTTTTCAGCCCGTTTATTTCCCTAAAATCAATTGAAAAATAAGCATGTAGAAGGTATAATTTATCTCACAACTGGACAAGGGTTCGACTCCCTTCGGCTCCACTGAAATCAGTATCAAAAATCACTGAAAAACATTAAAAGCCTGCAAATCAACGATTTGCAGGCTTTTGTTTTTTGGTATTTAGTGGCTTTTTTGACCAAATAACGCATATGCGAGGTGAGTAAAGCGGTGAGTAGAACTACGAAAGTTTCGGACTCACCGCTTTAGGGGTTAATCGATTGTTAATCAACTAGTTTACCTCGTACACATCTTGACTTTTTTTGACTGCAATCTTAACTTTATTTCACCTTTAAGATTACTTTTATGAAAAGAAATTTCAGTTTACTTTACTTTTTAAAAAAAGCAAAGACAGATCAAGAGGGTATTTCCTCCATCTACATGAGGATTACAATCGAAAAAAAACGCGTCGATCTTGCAACAGGCAAACAATGCGCAGATACCGACTGGTTGAATGGCAAAGTAGCGGGAAATTCTGCCCATGCAAAAACCATCAACCAATACCTAAGACAATTAGAATCAAAGGTTCATGAATCACATCGTAACCTAATCATGATCGGTGACGAGGTGACGGCCAAAACTTTGGCGGATGATTTTCTGGGAAAAGGAAGCAAAGTAAGAAAACTAGTAGAAGTTTTTGAAGACCACAATAGAGAAATGGCAGAACTAGTGGGCATAGAATTCGCACCAATGACGCTGCTACGTTACCAGACGGCACTTAGACACTTGCGGCAATATCTTCAGGAAAAACATAAAGTCCATGACATTGACATCAAAAAAATTGATCACCAGTTCCTGACGAACTACGAATTCTTTTTAAGGACAACCAGAAAATGCAATAATAACTCGGCAGTAAAGTATATTAAAAATCTTAAAAAAATCATCAAAAGATGTTTGGCAAATGGCTGGCTATATAGAGATCCGTTTGCAAACTTCAAAGCCAAAGTAAGAGTTATTGAAAGACCCTGCCTCTCTGAGGAGCAAGTAAGTTCTTTGGAAATGCGCGAATTTACTAACGAACGACTGAACCGTGTAAAAGATATATTTCTTTTCAGCTGCTACACTGGACTTGCCTACATTGATATTTACCAGTTGAAAAGGTGTGAAATCATTAACAAAAATGGGGATGAAAAGTGGATTATGATTAATAGGCAGAAGACAGGCACTCCAACCCGTGTACCGCTTTTACCTAAAGCCGTGGCCTTGCTCGACAAATATGAAAATCATCCACTTTGTGTTGATCTGGATAAAGCTTTCCCGGTTAGCTCCAATCAAAAAATGAATGCCTACCTCAAAGAAATCGCAGATGTATGTGGCATTAAAATTCCCCTATCCTATCATATTGCCCGCCATACTTTTGCTACAACAATAACCCTTCAGAACGGAGTCCCCATCGAAACAGTAAGTAAAATGCTGGGACATAAGGACATAAGGACAACACAGCACTACGCCAAAACCCTGGATGTAAAAGTGGGCAGAGACATGGCAATGCTGAAAGAGAAGCTTGCGAGAGCAAAACCTTTAGCCAAAAATACCATCTACAACTACACTATAACTAATAATAATGGAAAATAACCCACAACACCCGATCACCGAAGAAACGATCACTGGCAAAATATACCACATAAGAAATCAAAAAGTAATGCTGGACAGTGATTTATCTAATCTTTACCAGGTCGAAACCAAACAGCTTAAGCGGCAGGTAAAGAGAAACCTTTTAAGATTCCCTGCTGATTTTATGTTTGAACTTAGTGATGACGAACAGAAAATCCTAAGGAGCCAATTTGGCACCTTAGGACATGGAACGTATTCGAAATATCGGACTATGGCTTTTACAGAACAGGGAGTTGCAATGCTTTCAAGTGTTCTGAACAGTGAACGGGCCATTCTGGTCAACATCGAAATCATCAGGACATTTACTAAAATTCGTTCAACGATTGCGCAAAGCATAGTTTTAAAACAAGAAATCGATAAGATCAAAAGCCGTCTGGACAATCAGGACAAAAATCTGGAACTTGTATTTAAATACCTAGATGAGCTCATTTCACCAAAGGTTCCTGAAGCTGTTCCAAGACAACGGATTGGCTTCAGACCTGACATAATATAAGCAAGCAAACGCACCTCGGAGGCGATTTGCTTCCGAGGTATTATCAAGTTAGTAGGAAATACTCAGTCAATGAAAAACATTAAAAATCAAGCCTAACTAAAAATTCTTCTCCCCAGCTCGATAGCTGCCAGCACAACACTGGATCGGGCTGAACCAATACCCTTGAACCTTGATAAATCTGCATGTCGTACCGCCGCCAGACATCTCAGATCAGACCCACCGGCTTTAAATATCTGATCGCCGATATCCAAGGCACTGTTGTCAGGTGTCCCTGAGCCAATTAGTATCGCCAGCAACTCAGCAGTTTTCATCTTGTCTCCTCCTGATAAAAGAAGTTTCTCCCTGGGCCTTAACTCCACAGGAAGCCCCTTTATCCCATAGATACGTTCCTGTTTATTTTCATGAAATAAATCAAGTACAGACTTTTCCTTTTCTTCAATCTGCGTGGCAGTGGTAAACAGCGAACAAAACGCCGAAATCAGGAATTCAAAATCTTCTTGAAAAACAACTATCCTACGCATGTTGTAACTACCATCCTGCTGCTCGTCACTTCTGGTTATCTGGATATAGTTAGTATTATTCCTCGCTGTCTTAAAATCAAGAAAAAAATTCCTTCTTCCGGAATTAAATGTTTCTGTGGCAATCGTTCTGTTTTTCATAGCATAAAAAATTGATTAACCCAAAGCTGCATCACAATTACATTTTAAACGGAAATTAACCGATTATAAACGTTTAAAATCGGTTAGCAGTAAATGTTTCATACTTATTAGAAGCTGAGAGAATTACCACTTTTGGCAGATAATACTTAAATTCAATAATGAATCATCAACGCTTAAATTATGAAGACCGACATCGCCCCAATCAAGATCCATTGCGAAGAATGTAATGAAATACTCCACGGGAGAACAGATAAACGCTTTTGCAGCGACCTTTGCCGCACCAGTTTCAATAATCGCCGAAGGCAAAAAGAAGCTGCAATTGATCCGCCCTTCATCCAGGAGATACCCAAGGTTATCCTGAAAAACTACCGTATACTTCGTAAACTTAGTGCTGGAGAGAAAATAACAGTTAAAAAAAGTATGCTTGAAAAACAAGGCTTCAATTTTAAATTTATGACCAGTTATTATACCACTTTAGATGGCGACATCTATCATTTTTGCTTTGATCTGGGGTATCTGCCCATTAAGAGTGATAGAATACTCATCGTCAATCAGCCTTCGCAGATAGAAATCTAACTGACATCAGTTCAAAATACCCACACAAAGCACCGGCAAATACTATTGCTCTTCGTTTGATAGAAATTATCGGAAAAATGAACCGGTACGTTAATGCCTATTTTGCTACAACTCATACCAATTATAACTTTCCTGCTTTAGTTTGGATCAGATAAATATTTTGACAAACAAATTCGGCATAAGACTGATCATGGAACAGTTTTAGATTCCCCCATTCTTCTTGGATTTAAAAAAGTAAAATCATTACATTTGGCTTGCTGATTTTGGGTTTTCCTGGCCCGAGAAGCTTAACCAAATTGCTCTATGACAGAAATGTCGTCTATAACTGAGAAATCACTTTTAAACGCTTTAATCGGAGGCGACAGGAAAGCATTTATTCAAATTTATGAATATTATTGGCTACCCTTATTGCTTCATGCCGAGCGGATGTTGAACGATGAACAACAAGCTCAGGATGTTGTTCAGGATGTTTTTGTCATGCTATGGGAAAAAAGGGACACCTTGATTATTCAATCCTCCATTAAAGGTTTTTTATATGCCGCTACTCGAAATCGGATTCTCAATGTTTTCAAAAAGGAAAAGGTAAAAGCGAACCATTTTAATACATTGGCCAACTCCGAGGAATCCGAAACCATACAAACTGATTATTTAATACGTGAAAAGGAGCTTGAGGCATTGATAGAAAGTGAAATTGAAAAGCTACCACCAAAAATGAGAACAGTTTTTCTGCTAAAGCGTAAAGACCAATTGTCATATAAGGAAATTTCAACAACCTTAGGTATTTCTGATTTAACGGTGAAAACACAGATGAACAAAGCCATTAAGATTCTAAGATTGAGACTGGAAGGCTTACGAATTTTATTTTTCTAAATAAATTAATTCTCCAATACAACATTGCCTTAAGCAAATTGTCCTAAGTATATAAAGGAGAATTTATTTTGGACAAAAACAAAGATCAGCTACTCGAAAAATACCTGTCAGGCCACTGCAGTGAAGAAGAAAGAGCCGCAATAGAACAAGAATATAACCACTTTGCCAAAAGTAAAGAGAATCTGATTAAGCCTGACCAAAATCGGTTAGCGCAAACCAAACTGGCGATGTGGTCTCAGATAGATACTCGTACTTCTCTAAAAAAACGCAATTATACTGGCAGATGGCTTATTGGCGCAGCCGCATCACTGATCATAGTATTTGGACTGTATTATTCTTATCGGAATACTGAAGCCCCCCTACCAGCAGGTAAATCAGCTAAACACCTAACGAGTATTCCTCCAGGTGGCAATAACGCGACGTTAACATTGGCCAGTGGCCATCAGATTATTTTAAACAACCTAAAAGATGGAGCGATCCAACAGGAAAATGGTGTACGTATCCAAAAAAATAAAGATGGAGAATTAACCTATGTATTCGCTGCAAACCAAAACCAGAACGTAAACTCCTATAATACAATTACCACACCACGAGGTGGAAAATATACCGTTAAACTTGCTGATGGCACCCTCGCAATGCTTGATGCGCAATCTTCTATACATTTCCCTGTGGTTTTCCAAGGTAAAACAAGAGCTGTTACCACGACAGGTCAGGTTTATTTTGAGGTAGCCCATGACCCAACAAAACCTTTTATAGTAACTTCTGGCAAACAAAGCATTGAAGTTTTGGGCACACACTTTAACATAGAAAATTATAATGAAAAAGGTGATGCAACTACAACCCTCATTGAGGGAAAAGTTAAAGTCCATTTTAATGGCCGTACCGCAGTTTTAAAGCCTGGTCAACAATCAACTGTAAATGCTACGAAGCCAGAAATTATCGTCGGCACTGTTGATGATATAGAGGAAGTTCTTGCCTGGAAAAATGGATTCTTCAAATTTAATTATGCCGATGTTGTGAGTATCATGCAGGAACTGAGCAGATGGTATGATATAAAAGTTCAGTACCAGGGCAGTGTAGCTACTAAAAGATTTTCTGGTAAAATTTATCGAACCTTAAATTTCGATGAAGTTTTGAACATCCTGAAGTTTTCTAAAATAAAGCTAAAACGGGATGGGAATACGATAACCGTTACCAATTAACTAACCAAAACCAAACCAACAAACTATGCAACTCATCTACACATAAATCCACCTGAGCATTAAAATATAAAAACCGCAAAAGTGATGCAACACTTTTACGGTAAGTTTTATTGAGCTCCCCGTTTCTAATCAAGGATTAGAAACGCCAATCTTAAGAAAATCAAGAATTTCAACTCAAACCACTAAGTTAATGAAAATATATTTTTTGTTGGCCAAAATCAAGTATTGGCTAAACTTTATTCCACTCTATATGAAATTGAGTACACTTTTATTATTTATTGTAATCATGCACACCAATGCAAAAAGTGTTGGGCAACAGATTACAGTAAACGCAAAAAACCAACCACTGCAACAATTGTTCAAGGTTATTGAAAAGCAAAGTGCTTACGTGTTTTTCTATAGTCCTACAGATATAAAAGAGACAAGATCTACAGTATCTGCAGTCAACCAAAACATTGAGGCAATCATGGAGCAATGCTTGAAAAACTCTTCCCTGATTTATAAAGTGGTGGGCAAAAACATTATCATCTCTAAAAAGGATGAGGTATTAAGCCCTGTGGCCGACATTGTTATCAGAGGAAAGGTAACCGATACTACCGGCCAAGCCCTTCCCGACGTAAGTGTACTGGTAAAGGGAACTACCCAGGGTACGAGAACAGACAAAAACGGAAATTTTATGTTAACCTTAAAAGATAGCAAATCTACGCTTATTATATCGTTGATTGGCTATTCAAGTAAGGAAATCAATGTAAGCTCAAGTGGTGTTTTAGATATCGTACTTAAAGAAGCAGCAAATCAGTTACAAAATGTAGTTGTGGTAGGTTATGGTAGCCAGAAGAAAGAAAATTTAATCGGTTCAGTGGCCCAGGTAAGTGCCAAAGATATCAATAACAGAACAGCTCCATCTCTTTCCAATGCCTTAACTGGCCAACTACCAGGGGTAACACTAATTCAAAGGAGCGGTCAGCCTGGTTCAGATGGGGCCAATATCCAGGTGAGAGGATTAGGATCATTTGGCGCCAGTGCAGTTCCGTTTATTTTGGTTGACGGTATTCCGGTAAATTCTTTTAATGATATCAATCCCAATGAAGTAAGCAGTATATCGGTATTAAAAGATGCCTCCACTGCCGCAATCTACGGATCAAGGGCTGCCAATGGTGTTATTTTAGTCACGACCAAAACAGGACAGGGAGCAGATGGAAAACTGGCAATCAATTACAATGGTTATGCAGGTTTCCAAAAACCTACGGCCTATCCAAATTTCGTGAATTCCACAGATTATGCCCGACTAATAAACGAGGCTCAGCCAGGTACTTACTCTGCAGCAGAAATTCAAAAATTTACTGATGGAAGCGACCCGAATAATTATCCGAATTCGAATTGGATTGATATGGTTTTCAAAAAATCGGCATTTCAAACAGGTCACAACCTTAGTTTTGCAAATAACACCAAAAACACGCAATACCTGGTCGCGTTCGGATTATTAGATCAGGATGGAATTGTAGCCAAGAACAATTATAACCGTTATAACCTTCGATTAAATTTAACCAATAAAATATTAGACAACTTAACCTTAACGTCGAGAGTTAGCGCAGCCCAATACAGTGATAACCAGCCTGCCCCACCGGCCAACCTGGATTTTAATGATATGTTAACTGCTATTGGTCAGGCGGTAAGGACCCCTCCCACTTACGTAAACCAACTTACAAATGGCGATTATGGCTTGGGATTTATTGGCAAAGGCACCCCATACACCTATTTGAATAATGAATCATTCTATAAAAACAAACAAACTGACCTGTTAATTAATGAACGTATAGATTATAAAGTTATACCAGAACTCACCCTTTCTGTTATTGGTGCTTACACCCAGTTGAGCGGCACAGAAAAACGCTACCTGTCTACGCAACGGCTTAATTCATTGGTAAATACCGGCCCTGGTAACTTAACTCAAATAAGCACGCTAAACTATTATAAAACATTCCAGCAACTAGCAGAGTTTAAAAAGAATTTTGGAGCACATCAATTGGGTGTTTTAGCCGGGCATACTTTTGAATATAACTATAACAGCCGAAACGCAGCAAGTAGAGGAAATTACTTTACCAATGCCTTAACAGAGCTTAATGCAGGTGATGCAAGTACACAAACCAATAATGGCACTGCAAGTGAGGCGGCATTAGATTCCTATTTTGGGCGTTTAAATTATTCATTTGCGAATAGATACCTGGTAGAAGGTACGATACGGTACGATGGTTCTTCCAGATTTGGACCTAGCAATAAATATGCTACTTACCCTGCGGTGGCAGTGGGATGGCGAATCTCTGAAGAGAAATTCTTGAAGAATAAGCTTTCGTGGCTAAATGAACTGAAATTTAAGGCTTCATACGGTACATTGGGCAACCAGAATATCGGAAATTATCCTTACCAGGAATTATTAGTATCAGGTTTTAATTATTCATTTGGCAATGTTATCTATCCAGGTGCGGCATTAAACAATGTTGTCGACCCTAATATTAAATGGGAATCAACCCGTACAAAAGATATCGGTATTGAAGGTACCTTATTTAAAACACTGAATTTTTCGGCAACTTATTTTGATAGGTACACATATGATATCCTTGTAGTGCCAACGGGCAGTGTGTCGCGAGTGCTGGGCTTTTCGCTTAGCAATGTAAACTCTGGCAGTTTAAGCAATAAAGGTTTTGAATTTACTTTAGATTACCGTAATAAAATTGGTGAACTCAGTTACAATGTGGGCGGTAACTTAAGCATTATCACCAATAAAGTACTTGATTTGGGTGTTGGCAACGTCAATCAGCCAAATGGCCTGATAGGTAATGGAAGTACTATTTTTATAGGTTACCCGCTAAATATATACTATGGTCATGTTGCCGATGGTATATTCGTTAATCCGGCTGATGTGGCCAGCTACCCCACTCAGACAGCAATTAACCCTACGGTGCAGCCAGGAGATATTCGGTATAAGGACATTAGCGGCCCCAATGGATTACCGGATGGTAAAGTAGACGCTACCTACGATCGTACCTATCTGGGGAGCCAAATTCCCAAATATACTTTCGCACTCAATATAGGGCTTAATTATAAAAATTTTGACCTACAAATCAACGGACAGGGTGTAGCTAAAGTTAAAGGGCAATTAAACGGATATGCTGGTTTTGCCTTCTTTGGAAACGGCAGCATTCAACAATACATGGCTGATGATCACTGGACAACCAGTAACCCTAACCCTAATGCAAAGTATCCAAGGCTACAGGTGATACCTAATGCGGGTACACCAAACACACTAGCTTCTTCCTTTTACTTGTTAGATGCAAGTTATTTTAAAATTAGAAATATCCAACTGGGTTACACATTGCCAGCAACATTGTTCAAAAACACCCTTATAAAAAGTTTAAGGATCAATGCCAGTGCACAAAATGCCATCTCATTTCATAAATACCCTAAAGGCTGGGATCCTGAAATTAACAGTGGCGGTGCTTATTATCCGATTATGGCTAATTACACTTTTGGACTAAACGCGAATTTTTAACCTTACACTCCTCGATAAATGAAGACTCAATGGCTTTTAACTAATACCATAAACGGAAAAGTAAATCATAGAGGCATCATCAAGGACAAAAAAATAAACAGATGAAAAAATATATTTATTCATTGAGCATCGTCATCTTATTAACTGGCTCAATATCGTGCCGCAAACAACTCGATACCACACCATTAGATAGTTTTGCTAACGAAACCTTCTGGACCACTCCGCAAAACGTGCTCATAGCACTTACAGGCGTTTATAGAGGAAACATACAAATGCTAACCATTCCCGCAACAGATGTTGAGTTTAACCCCACAGACTGGTGGTCCTACAACGGACTCTTGTTTACTGAGTTTGCTACCGATAATGTATATGATAGAAGAGGTGATAATTCAGCTTATAATACACTCACTAATGGTGCACTAACCAATTCAAATGCAAATTTGAGCCAGGTTTGGAATTTTAGCTACGGTAAAATTGCGAGATGCAATTATTTTCTAGAAAACATCAGTAAAGCAACTTCCTTAGATGCTAAGTTACTTAAACGTTATATGGCAGAAGTCAGGTTTATTAGGGCTTGCCAGTATTTTTATCTTTCCCAACATTTCGGATCGGTACCATTGGTAACTAAAGTGCTTACCAAAGAGGAAGCCAATACCGTAAAAAAGGCATCGGTGCTAGAGGTACAAAATTATGTAGAAAGTGAGTTAAAAACAGTTATCCCGGATTTACCTAAATATGGCGCAATACCAGCCTCTGAGAAAGGAAGAGCAAGTGCGCAGGTTGCAATGGCTTTTTTAGGCCGTTTGTACATGGCAGAACAAAAATGGGCTGATGGCGCCGCAGTTTATAAACAGATTATCGATTATAACGAAAATATCATCGATCCCAAATTTAGCAGCCTGTTTGATGGCACCAACGAGAGCAGTAAGGAAATCATCTTTGCTACACAATATCAGCAAGACCTGGGACCAAATTCCATGCTCTTGCATATGTATCCGGCAGCTTTAGGTGGTTATCATTTATCTAATCCCTTGGGTAACCTGGCAGAATCTTACGAATTTAATGATGGCACACCTTTTTCTTTTACAGATCCACGTTACAATCCTGCCGACTTAGGGCAAAATCGCGATCCAAGGTTAAAGTATACGTTGCTTTATAATGGCCAGTTGTTCAAAAATATAATTTATGACTGCCATCCCGACCATACCTCTTCACCAGATCAACTTACAACAAGTAAACAGGCTACCCGTACGGGCTTTGCACCACGCAAATTCCTTGCTGAAACCTTTGGCGGCAGTAATTTAGCAAATAGTGGTATCGATCTCCCTATAATTAGATATGCAGAGGTATTATTGAGTTACTTAGAATGTCAGCTAGAGGCTGGCTCAGCTATCGATCAAACATTACTAGATGCAACCATTAATAAAGTAAGGGGCAGAGCCGACGTAAGCATGCCTAAAGTAACTGAAACCAATCCTGCCAATTTAAGAACCATTTTAAGAAGAGAAAGAAGGAATGAACTTGCCCTTGAAGGTATTAGGCTGTGGGATTTGTTAAGATGGAAAATAGCTGGAACGGTTTTGAAAGGAAACTTTTACGGTGCAGCCTATCCTGGGGCAACGAATTTAAGGAAAAACGGAACAACTGTTGACCCTTACAGCAGGTGGTTTGTAACAAGTAAAAACTTTAGGACTGGTCAGGATGAACTATGGCCAATTCCACTATCAGAAGTAAGTATTAACCCAAATCTTAAATAGTATCATTATTTATAGAGCGTGTTCTAAATGCAATATTATTTAGGTCTGTACCTGACTGAATTAAAAACTTCATTTAGACATGCTCATTTACATCATCAATATGAATAAATTTATTGCTACAATCTTTTTTGTACTATCCGGCTTTGCCCTTTATGCACAAAACAAACCTAACGTAATTATCATTTGCGCGGATGACCTGGGTTATGGAGACTTAAGCTGTTATGGCGCAACCAAAATCCATACGCCTAATTTAGATGCACTGGCTAAAAACGGATTACGTTTTACCAATGCGCATGCTACAGCATCAACCTGCACGCCATCTCGTTTTTCACTAATGACAGGCCAATATGCCTGGCGTAAATCCGGAACCGGGATCTTGCCCGGCGACGCTGCCTTAATTGTACCTACTGATGGTACCGCTTTGCCTGCGATATTTAAAAAAGCGGGTTACACTACAGGCCTTGTTGGCAAATGGCACCTGGGTTTAGGCAATCAGGTAGAAAAAGACTGGAATAAGGAAATTGCTCCCGGACCAAGGGAAGTAGGATTTGACTATTCATTTATTTTCCCCGCAACAGCAGATCGTGTGCCTACAGTTTTCTTAGAGAACCAAAAGGTAGTTGGGTTAGATCCTAACGATCCGATAACGGTAAGTTATGGTAAAATGATTGGAAATGACCCTATAGGCAAAGAACATCCCGAATTACTGAAGATGTTTCCATCCCCGAACCAGGGTCATAACCAAACCATTGTAAATAACATTGGTAGGATCGGTTATATGACAGGTGGTAAACTAGCCCGTTGGACAGACGAGGAAGTGCCATTAACTTTCTTGGCAAAAGCACAAGAATTTGTCGAAAAACACCAGACTCAGCCTTTTTTATTGTATTATGCTTTAACAGAGCCACACGCGCCCAGAATGCCGGCAACGATGAACAAAGGTAAAAGTGATTTAGGTTACCGGGGAGATGTGATCTTGCAATTAGACTGGGCTGTGGGAGAATTGATGAAACGTTTAAAATCTTTGAAATTGGATAAAAATACCATCGTCATTTTTACCAGCGATAATGGCCCTGTACTTAATGACGGGTACCTCGATAAAGATGTAGAACAGCTAAATGGCCATACACCAGCTGGGGTATTAAGAGGAGGAAAATATAGTATTTTAGAAGGAGGCAACAGAGAGCCTTTTATCGTTTCCTGGCCTAAAGAAATCAAACCTGGAGTAAGTGATGCCATGATTTCGCAGGTTGATCTGGTTAAATCATTTGCCAGTTATTTTAATATCCCTGCTGAACCAATGGATAGTCAAAATATGTGGCAAGCATTGATTGGCAAAAATAAGGTAGGCCGTTCAGTTTTGATCGAACAAAGTAACCAACTGGCCATTATACAGGATAACTGGAAATACATCAGACCTTCGAAGGGTAAAGCATATTATGCAGACACCCATACAGATAGTGGCAATCTTCCCACTGCACAGCTTTACAACCTATCTAACGATTTAGGAGAAAAAACCAATCTTGCGGATAAATATCCCGATAAAGTTTTAGCACTGGAAAATTTATTAAAAAAGGAAGAGACCAGAGTTAGATAATCCGCTGTAAAGAAAAGGATAGTCGTTAAGTTCTTTTTGAAAAGAAAGGTTCAAGTGATTTAGTATGATGTAATTCTTATTAAACCACCTTTGTAACTGACAATATTTGCGGCTACCCGTTCAAGTTTAGGATATCTATTTCAATATGCCTGCTCAAAAATAGTTAACAATACTTTGAGCAGGTATATATAATTTCGATCTCAAAAAAAAAGCGCCCCACTGTTGTGGGAACACTTTCTTTTTTAAACAAAGCCTAGTATACATTTATTTGTATAAATAATTGAGTGCAATAACATCATTAGCATTAAAGGTTCCGGACCCACTGCCAGCACACGCCAGCATGAATGATCCGGCATCAGCTGCAGATGGCGTTCCCGGTATCCTGATGGCTCCGACACCCGCTTGTCCTTCATTGTTCGTCCTTGCATCATAAGGGCAACTGAAATCACGGTTGAAATAATCTGTATGGCGGAAACCGATGCAATGTCCCACTTCATGTTGGATTACAGATGTTATGAATGCTGTACTTCTGCTTCCGTAAGCATCAGGATGTGTGTTCATTTGGATCTGACTGCCTGGCTGTCCTGACGCATTAGGAAAACTGCCAATGCCTAGCGTTACCAGCCCATTTTCGTCAGCTGGTTCAGAAAATCCGAAGAGGTCAATATTTCCTTTCGTACCTGCTGCTGCGCGCTGAAACCTTAAGCGAAGTCCCAAGGAATTATATCTGGAAATCATCGTATTGGCCGCATCACTGAACTTTTGTGGCAGATTGGTCAAAGAAATGGTAACTACACGGGGTAGGCCCTTAACTATGTTTGTAGTCCTATACTGTTCAGTTTCCGCAATATTCAAACTTGTACCGGCAGAAAGCCCCGTTAGATTTTCATCAGTCAACAGCAGATCACCCTCGACAATATAACCACTAGCGGTCTTTTTGACACCATTTGTGCTAAAGCCCAAAGCTTTTATCTGGGCCAGTTTTTCAGCACTTACAGGATCCTTGTCAGGTGCCTCAGTAATCTTTTCTGTATTGTTTTCTTTACAAGAATAAAAACATACAACTACAACTAGTAGTGCCGTCTGAATTAAAAATTTCATTTTTTTCATTTTGTAGATAAGTTAGTTAATGGATAATTTTATACTAGGCTTTAGGTTAAACTCAACTATATAATATACCAAGTCAATATTTTGACACTGGTTTTAAACTGATGGAACAGACAGTAATAGCTTGCGGGATACCTGGAATTCAGGAACCGTTCGGTCATAAGTATTATAATAAAGAAATGGTGGAAGAGCCTTTTGGCGTGTTTGACTACATAGAATTTTCCCACAGTTAATCTAATTAATTTGACAATATACGTGTGGGATGTATACAAATATATGTAGGAATAAATTACATCACCGACGTTGATTATTGTTTTTTACACCAAAAGAGATACTACCATGCACAGATAACATATATCCCAACATTTAACACAAAACTTTACACGAAACCTGGGTAAAAGATATAACACCTCTAAACCTTTAAATCTTGCCTTCTTCCCCAAGAAACCATACTCCCAAATTTTGGATGGTATGATGGAGTATATACAATGTATCCAAGATTGACTAATTTTTTAATGCTCTTATGATAGGTGCGCGTTGAAGAGATTTTACTTATTTCCATCAATCCACTACGCGAAACCTGAAAAATCTCCCTGTACTCCGCCTGAGAATAGTAAATAATTATAGCATATAACAAAGCCATATCAGTAGTGGTAATGCTGGCATCTGAATGAACACACCTTAAAATCAGACTCAGTTTTTTATCTTTGCCGAAACCCATCATTGCTTTACCTATATTTTTTGTTTTTCAGCCCCTACAGTTTTTCGTTCCAGTAAGTCATCCACCAGTTTGGAATCATAGTAATAGATACTCCCAATCTTTGAATACGGAAGTGTTCCATTTAATCTGAGATTTTGTAAAGTCCCTTGCGAAATGCCCAATATTTTTCTCACCTCATGCCCTTTCAAAAACCTTTTTTTGACGGGTTCCCTGATGTTGACGATCTTTTTAATCTCTTCAATCAAAAAAGTTCCGAAGCCAGCCAGATCTTCTTTGGTTAATATTTCTATACCCATAATTCATTTTATTTTCGATAAAAATTTGGGACATACAAAAACAGGGGACTAAAAGTCCCCTGCATAAGCACACCAATGTCCGCATTCGACTATCTACCCCGACCCATTTTCTCTTCCACCTGAGGCTCCGTTTCAACCGAAACTACCCTTTCTCTACTATTGTCATCCTTCACCAAAGGCTCATGACGGTCGATAGCTTTACTATAAACCTGGCTTAAATCTTTATCGTAAAAATCCAGCGTTTTAAACTGCGGATTTGCAGTGACAAAACCGGAAGCCTCCTTTCCATTCTTCATAAATGATACCTCATGAAGGTTACCCCTTTCCAGGCTTTTCAGCAGCTGATCCTTAAAACCGGGTTTTTCCATATTCAGTATTTTGAATTTGTCTATAGTTTCGGCTAAATTAAAACCATATTGCTCCCCATAACTTTTCATCCCATATCCCTTTTCCGGAGTATGTTCCGAGAAATCCAGCTTCATCCATAGATTGGCCTTTTCTCCACTCTTGAGCACCACATCCTTATTTACCGCACGTCCGGAAAGCAGATTGTAACTTTCTTTGGCTGTTACCCCCTTCCCTTTGTTGATATAAAATGTCTGCGAAACCAGGTCGGTTGTATTAGCCTTTTTTACTGTGGCTTGATAGTGATTAAAAAAATACATATCTGTTTCCTTACTTTTAGAAAAGTTAAGCAGATAGGATATTTTATCTCCAAACCCTGGGTCATATCGTTTTGCAGGATCCGGCATCTCACTGGTGGCACTTTGAAGGTTAAAACCTTCGGGACCATGTGCAATTGATTGTTTTAGACTTTCATTTAGAGAATCTCCAAACCCAAGATATTTAAGCGTGTTCTGAAGATATTCAAGATTACTTTCATTCATAACTAAAAAATTAATGGTTAATAACTCAATTGATTATATTTTATTCATGCTGGTCTATCTGGAAACGCCCGATCTGCCATATCCACGCGAATATTCATTGTGGTTCGCATTAGCAGCACCTGGTTCTGCTGCATGCTTGTGGGTAGATTTTTGGGCAGCATCCTGTAGCGCTTTTTGATAGTTACTATTGCGCTCATCAGTCTGCGACAATAATCCGCGATCACCCACCATAGCCTTTAGCCCTGTTAATAGCAGATAGGTCAAACCGCCATCCATCACCAGAGAAACCACGAGCACTAACCTGTTGGAGCGGACTCCTTCAGGCGAGGTACTACTGGCTTGAAAAGTCGTTCCGTCCGGCATCTCAATCTGGCGCCCATTGGCATACCGTTCTTTCTGATAGGGAGTCAGTTGCATTCCGTTGACCATTTCAGGCACACGTAATCTTGAGGTGTCAGTCACAATGAACTCTTTGGTATCCCAATCATATTCAACTATCATTTTTTTGTGTCTGCCATCCTCCGTTGTCTCTTTAATAAGGTTCGCTTTAAGCCCGGTGATCAGATCATCTCCTTCAGTGCTGGAAATAATAGCAGGTACATGGGATTGTTTATACACAGGATGCACCAGCAACTCTGGCTTTCCCGCTGCACTTTTTGCCAATGAAAGCTTAACATGGATTTCCTTAACCTCAATATCGCCATGATTAATATCCTGAAGTTTAACCAGTCCTGTCCGCATACCGCTAATGAGCGCATCAATATCTTTTTTTGGAAGAGTAACCTCTCCGTCCTTAATTAGTCCTAGATCGCGCAAATCTTCCATGGGAAGATCCCGCACATTCAAATTTGAGTACTGCATATAGGTACATTTTAAAATGTTTGAATTAAAATTTGGTGGTTTAAAAACAATGGAAACCTGAATTACCGCGAAAGGTAGTCCAGCAGATCTTCACCCGACCTGGATAGTATATTCAGCAGGAAATAGAGTGGATTTATTGCCAGCCCATTGTACTTAACTGATAAGTGCAAGTGTTCCCCAGTTGTTCTACCGGTAGATCCGGTGAGGCCGAGGGGATATCCTGAGAAGAGTTTCTGCCCACTAATGCAATATACTTTGGACAGGTGCGCATAATATACGGCGTAACGGCCATGCTTTACCACAACATAATTTCCCATTATCGATTGATAGGCAATTTTTACCACCACACCGTCCAGAACTGAACTTACAATCTCATTCTTAGCCCTAATATCGATTCCCCTATGAAAAGAGTTTTTTTCTCCGGTTACCGGATGAAGTCTGTAACCAAAGCCTGAACTCAGATTAAAATGCTGTAGTGGCAGCTGCGCATCAAGATTACTTGTTCTTACAGTATCTTGAAAAAGATAGTAAACGCTGGCCAAACAGGAAACATTACATAAAAGCAGTAACCAAAGACTCAATATCCTGATTGATCTGAAGAAAATTCCTTCTGAGTATCTCTTCTTTATGTCCGCCAAAATCATAAAAATCGGGAAGTTCAACATATTCCTTTTCCTCCTTTTCTATTTCCTTTAAATCAAGACTGACCCGGCAATTGATCGCCGAAGTCTCATATTGCCCGGTAAAGCTGGAACTTGCATCCGCTGCGATCACGCCAACAATCTCTCCGGCCCCTAATGAGGCGATCTTGCCAGCAGGAATGAGCACCTCCAGCTTTTCACTAATCGATTTAGAAACCTTACTACGATCTATAGAGATACTCTCTCCCATCTGTTTGGATTTTCCCAGTATCCGCTCCAGCCAGTCCAGTGTTTCCTTGTTTCGCACAGATCCGGAGAGTACATTCCCCACAACTGAAGTGATTGTGGTCGCCGTGTCCTTACCATATTGCTGCTTAAACTGCGGCAACTCCTGAAGCCCCATCAACACTGCTACTTTGTTCGATCTTGCTGTGGCAATCAGGTTTTCAATACGGTGTACAAATAAGGTAGGTACCTCGTCTAAAATCAATGCAGAAGGAAGATTTCCCTTACTATTGATCAACCTGGTGAGCCTGTTTAGAACCACTGAGTAACATCCGGAATTAATATTCTGCGTATTGGGGTCATTAGCCAGTACCAGAATCCCAGGTGAAGAAGCATCGGATATTTTCAGGTTAAAATCATCCCCGGAAAAAACCCAAAAAGTCTCTTTGGTAGCCATCCGGCTAATAAAAATCTTTAAAGTCCCAATCTGTCCTTCGAGCTGATCAAAAGCCTTAGCCATAAATGCAGAACGAAACGGCGACAATAAAGAGACCAGCTCCGGTTCGGTAAAAAGAACCGTAAAAATCTCCTGATAAGGCCTGTTTAAAAAAGACATCACATGGGGAAGCGAAGAAAATATACCATTATTATACCTGCTCATAAAATAGATGCAGGAAGCTAAAAAGTTAATGGCACTCTGGGTAAAAAAAGCATCACTGCCACTGGCCTTGTCTCCTTTCTTTAGTGCCTCCACTAACGCTTCAGCAGTTTCAGAGGCATCTGCAAGTGTCCTGATATAATCCGCTCTGAATGGATTGATCCGCCTGCTTTTTTCAACCTGATTGAGGTTGATGACATGAAAACCAAAACCCTCCAGTTTTCCCTCAAGCCTGCATTTGCGGAATTGATGATAGGCAATCCTACCCAGGTCAGGGAACTTGAAATCATAAATCAGGGAAGCAAACCCTTTAGCGATGAGCTGCCTGATAAAGGGATTAACAATCGAAAAAGATTTCCCAGATCCCGGAGTTCCGATCACCATGGTAGCCCTGAAGGGATTAACCAAATTAATCCAACCCTTCCTCACCTTTCTTTTATAATAAAAAAGCATCGGAATATTCACCGAATAAGCATGCTCAGTCTTAATGGTCTGTTGCATAAAACTTTCCGCTTCTACATTCCACTTGTCTTTCCCCAATCCTGAACGGATAATTTTGGAGACATTGTCAATGGAAATACTGATCACTATAGCACCTAAAAATGAAAGTATCATGTAAACCAGATCGGTGGCAGAGGTGTACGAAAATAGCAAGACAGATTTCTTCCCATAAAAAAGCATACTTCCGAAATAGCATAACAATCCCAGACATAAGGGGTAGACAATTTTAGTCTTTGGATCCAGGTCCAACTGCTTTTTGGATAAGGTGCCAATGCTGACCAGACAGATCAATAGCAGCACAGCGAGTTTACTATATAAAAGTTCATGGAATATGATTAGCGACTTTACCTTAAGCAGCCCCGCATTAAAGATTCCCCAGAATGGTGCACCAAGGTAGACAAAAACCGATACCTCCGTAGCTATCATAAAATAGATCAGGCATTGCAGGAAACCGTGGAGCTTCTGAATCTCTCTAGTTTCTTCCATTACCTAGTGCCTAATGATTACTTCTTTAGCTTTTAGGATATCGGAGTGATGGATACTAAAAGTGATTGCGCGACCCGAAATCTGCTTTTCGGAGAGTTCCACCTTCAGCACCTTATGATCAGGAAAGGTCAGCCTGCGCAGCACAAATATATTCCGGTAGTGTTGCCCAAAAACAGTGACATCCTGCAGACTGGACAAGGGCACAAGCTCCAAAGACTGCACAGTGGTCGCCTTATGTTGCTTCTGATCTTCCAGGCGAAACCTCAGCCCATCAATTTCGTACGGGACGTGTGTAGTATTTTCAAAACCAAGATCCAACAGCAGGAACTCGCCTACTGAAACGATGCCGTTAAGCGTAGCCCTGATGCCGTATTTCTTTTTCCTTACTTCCGCCTTTACCGGTTGCCGCTCCAGCATTTCCCTTGCAATACTATCCAGTTCAGCACTGGATATCATTGAGCTTTTTGGGTCAATGACCCTCATCTCTCCCATGCGGATATCAATCAATGAAGTAAAAGCCGTTTCCGGCCGTTCCTCAAAAATGATGGAATATTGCTTGATCCTTTTTTCGCCGAGTATAGTAAGCACACCAATGAAAGCCTCTTTTATTTTAGCAGAATCCGGTATTTTTATCCTAAGCAGGTTTTTATCGGGAAGATCCCCAATGAGCCCTTTAGGAATATCCACATAGGTGATCTTCTCCGGAGCGATAAAATGTAAAGTCAATGCCCGCTTAATAAAGATTTTGGGGATCGACTGCCCTGCTCCTACAGTATTGGCTGAAACCTGCGCAAAAAGTGATCCTGCCATAGCCAGCAGCAGGAAAACCGTTAATATTGTATTTTTCATATTATCTTATTTTTATTTCTGGAGATCTCGTGGATCAACCAGAAAAACCTGGTTATTGTATTTTAATTTCGCCCTGTTTTTTCTGACCATATTGGCTATCGCCGATGACGTAGACTGAAAAAGCCTACTGGCAGTACTCATCACAAATTCGTTCTGATCTAAGGCACTACCCATGGTATTAAAACCCTGAACAGAACTTGCTCCCAGTCCCTTGGAAAACTCCCTGAACGCAGACGCAGGAACATATGAACCCGGCAAACCATCCAGGTCATAAAGCAAGAGTTTAACGGGCAGAATCTTTCCTGCGCAGTGTACAGAATTAATCTCCAGTTGCACGCGCTGCTCGGAAAAGCCACTAATTCTGGCATAGAGATAAGTTCCCTTTGTCAGCAGCGATTTCCCGGCATATACTTCCTCAAGCAACCTCAATCTGATCCTGGAACCGGAATATCCGGTGATATCCTCATCAATAATTGCTGTGATTAACTGCTGTTTTTCCCTAACGCTAATGGTATTGAATTCTCCTGAAACTTCTGCAGACCTGGAAATCCGAAGCACATTCTTACCCACCAAAACTCCCTCTTCCGTTCTCTTTTTTTCCTTTTGCTGCGCGATATAACTGGGATCAGCCGCCTTCCCCATACTGTCCATATAGGCCATCTGTTTTTTAAAAAGATCCATCGGATCAGTTTCTTTATTCACCATAACCGCTGCATGGCGCTCTCTTTTCCTGGCCTCCTCGAGACTCGCCAATGCCTGCGCCACAGCCCGATCCTCAGGCTTTAACCCAGTGATCTTATCCGGCTTAATAGCAGCATAGCCAGAATGGGATTTAGCCTCCGAGGGCCTGGACATGTAGGCCTGCTTTTTTATTGATGCTTCAATAGAATCAAGCTTTTGTTTTTCCCGTTCGGAATAGCTACCCGTAATGGTGGCCTCGGGCAATCGGTCTTCGTCTACCGTTTTGATCGCCGAATAACCATCAGCCTCTTTGAAGCTATTTTTGTAAGCTTCGAGTTTATCGGAAAGGCCCTTTTCGCGAACCTGGTCTGAGATTTCGGCCAAGTTTCCGTTCACATCCTTTTCCATCACCACTACCTGACTTTTAGCATGCCACTGCTGATAAGCATAAAAGAAAAGGCATAAAAACGGAATAGCAATCAGCGGAATAATATACCGTGGTTTTTTAAAATCTATTTTCATAATTTACTCATTAACGGAGTCGTTTTAACTCCTCTAGTTTAGCTGCCAGAAAAAGTGTATCTCTATGGTTCAACCGCTGCCTGTCTAGTACAGAATCCAACTGTTTTCTGATTTCGACCGTTTTCCTGAGTTTAACACTAGTGCTACTGATCTTTGATAAGCCATCGTCAATGCCAGCAGGCTGCTTTCCCTTTTCAGCCTTGCCAGCCGGTGGCAAGAGCTTAATTTCCTTTGTATTTCCAGAAGGAAGTATGCCAAAAGAAAACAGCACCGAAAAGATGAGCATCAAGACCATGAGCGCAAAGACCTGTCTGGAATAAGTTTTCAGCAAACGGACCAATCTCCTGCGAAGCAGCGTCAGATAAGGCCTAAACTGTTGATAGAGTGTGTATTTCAGTGAAAGTGACCCCTCTGTTTCGGGCCAAACTGGCCACCAATTTGGTTACCGGATCATGCACATCT